>JAFOFS010000324.1 GCA_017387165.1 Clostridia bacterium | reverse complement strand
TCCACCTTCCTGCAGCGTTGCTATGACCAACTGCTCAACGATACGGCAATCGCCAATAACCATATCGTGCTGGCGGTTGACCGTGCCGGTATCGTACCGGCGGACGGCACCACCCATCAAGGTATTTTTGATACGGCGTTTTTGCGGAGCATTCCGCATGTGACCGTGTTGGCTCCGTCTTCGTATGACGATCTGCGGCTGTGCCTGCGTCGCGCTATGTATGAGCTTGAAGGTATTGCCGTCGTGCGTTATCCCCGTGGGGGTGAGCGTCTGTTGCCGCCGACCTATAAAGCGGAGAACGTTCCCTGTTCGCTGTACCCGCAGGGGGAGGGAAAACGCCTGTTGGTCACCTACGGCACGTTGCTTTCGCAGGCTATGGAGGCAACCGCCGGCACCGACACCGACGTTTTGAAACTGACCCAGATTATGCCGATTCCGCCGGAAGCGCTGGAAGTGGCTTCCCGTTATGAGGCGGTTTATTTTGCCGAAGAGGGAATCTGCGACGGCGGCGTTGGCGAAACCTTTGGCTGGCAATTGCGTCAGCAGGGGTATACGGGTGACTATCGCCTGCGTGCGATCGACGGCTTTGTCCCCACTTGTACCGTTGCGGAAGGCTTGAAGCTGCTGAAGCTGGATGCCGCTTCGCTGCGCGCCTGGCTGTCAGCGGAGGATAAGCATGAGTGAGCGGCAACGTCTGGACGCACGCCTGGTTTCCGAAGGTCTGGCGTCGGGACGCGAAAAAGCCAAGGAATTGATTGCCGATGGTCAGGTTCAGGTGAACGGAAAGACCGTCACCAAACCGTCTTTTGCGGTCTCACCGCAGGATACGGTGATCAGCTTGCAGGGAGAGCCGCGCTTCGTTGGACGCGGAGGCTGGAAACTGGAAAAAGCGCTCTCGCTGTATCACCCCTCTTTGGACGGTATGACTGCCGCTGACATCGGCTCTTCGACCGGTGGTTTTACGCAGTGTATGCTGCAGCACGGCGCGGAGAAGGTTTTTGCAGTGGACGTCGGACGCGATCAGCTTCATTCCGTTTTGCGGCAGGATCCGCGTGTGGTCTGTATGGAGCAGACGGATATCCGTGATACCGAAAAAATCAGTCAACACATCGAAAACGGCAGTTTGGATTTTGCGGCGACCGACGTTTCGTTTATCTCTCTGCGGCTGGTGGTGCCGTCGATCTGCGCATTGCTGAAGGACGGCGCGCCGTTTGTTTGCTTGATCAAGCCGCAATTTGAAGCCGGAAGAAAAGCGCTGGATAAGCATGGTGTGGTGCGGGACGTTGCCGACCACCGTCGGGTATTGTCCGAAATCACCCTGTTTTTGGCCTCCTGCCGTTTGTCGGTCGAGCATCTCGACCCCTCGCCCGTGCGTGGCGGTGACGGCAATATTGAATATTTGGCGGTAACACGCTATCATCCGCAAGAGCAAGTCTTGCCGCTTGCCGACACGGCAATCGACCAAGCCATCCTCCAAGCGGAACAAACCTTGAATTTCCCTAAGATCGGACGGTGAATCGCATGAAGATCGCGGTAATTCCCAACAACAAAACCGAAAAACTGCAACAGACCGCCGCAAAAGCGGTGCAGATTCTGACCGAGGCAGGCGCGACGGTGCTTCTTTCCGAAGCAGACCGCCCGTTTGACCAGCAACCGACCGACGAATGTCTGTCGCAATGCGATGCGGTTGTGGCGCTCGGCGGCGACGGTACGATGCTGCATATTGCCAAACGCGCCGCTGCCTACGGGAAGCCGATCCTCGGTATCAACTGCGGTCACCTCGGCTTTATGACCGACCTGGAGGCGGACGAACTGCATCTGCTGCCGCAGCTGCTTCGCGGAGAATATACGGTCGAGGAACGGATGATGCTTTCGGTTTCGGTCAACGATAACGAGCCGATGACGGCGCTCAACGAGCTGGCGCTTTGCCGCAATGCGTTGATGCCTCCGGTTACCATCTGCATCCGAAACGGCGACACCAAGGTGATCGAATTCCAGGGCGACGGCGTGCTGCTGGCGACCTCGACCGGCTCGACCGGCTATTCGCTGTCGGCCGGAGGACCGGTGGTGGATCCGCAGATGGAAAGCATTTTGCTGACCCCGCTTTGCCCGCATACCTTAACCGCCCGTTCGTACATCTTTCGCCCGGACAGCGCACTGAGTGTCACCGTTCCTTCCGCCGAAAAGGACAGCGTATATTATGCGGTGGACGGTCGCTCGGGGCAGCCGTTGACGCCGAATGACGTGCTGACGGTCAGCAAAAGCCCCTTAAAGGCGCGTTTTCTGCATATCAAACATCGCGAATTTTATGACGTACTCCGCCATAAAATCATCAACCGCTGCGAATGAAAAGGAGTGAATTTCGATGAAATCGGGAAGACAGGAAGCGATCTTGCGCTTGATACAGGATCATGCCATCGACACCCAGTCCGATCTGCTGCACCTTTTGCGAGGGGAAGGCTTTGAGGTCACGCAGGCAACCGTATCTCGCGACCTGAAGTCGTTGCGCTTGGTGAAGTCGTTGGGAGAAGACGGCCGCTATCGTTATACCACCGGTACTGCCCACGAGGACAAAAGCTATCCGAAATTTCATTCGCTTTTCGACCATGCGGCATTGACTGTTGACCACGCCGGAAATATGGTGGTCATCAAATGCGCCTCGGGTATGGCACAGGGAATCTGTGCGGCTATGGACGCGTTGCAGTGGAAGACGGTGGTCGGTACCCTGGCAGGCGACGATACCATATTCTGCGTGATGCGTACCGAAGCGGACGCCACGGAAATGGTCCGCAAACTTCAACAGTTGAAATAAAAGGAGAAAAGCACGCATGCTTTCGGCTCTTTACATTGAAAATTTAGCCATAATCGAGCAAGCCGAATTGCTGCTTGATGCCGGCTTTAACGTCCTGACGGGTGAAACCGGCGCAGGTAAATCCATTATCATCGATGCGCTCGGCGCCGTGTTGGGAGAACGCACTTCGCGTGAGTTGGTGCGAACCGGCTGCAACGAAGCCAACGTCAGCGCCACCTTTACGGAGCTTTCTCCGTCGGTGCTGTATGCTTTGGAGGAACAAGGCTTTTCGCCCGACGAGGACGGCTCGCTCATCATTTCCCGACGCATCGGAGCGGATGGAAAAACCGCCGCCCGTATCGGCGGACGCCCGGCTCCGGTGGCGGTGCTTCGCGAGATCGGACGTATGCTGGTGAACGTTCACGGACAGCACGAAAATCAAACCTTGCTTTCGGTAGATCGACACCGTGGATATCTGGACGCTCTCGGACGGCTGCAGCCGATTGCCGACCGCTACGCCGAAACGTATCACCACTACTGTGCCATCCGCCGCGAGCTGAAAAAACTGGATATGGACGAAGATGCAAAAGAACGGCGCGCCGATCTTTTGCGCTATCAAATTAAGGAATTGGAGGACGCCGACCTCAAGGTAGGGGAGGAAGAGGCGCTGAAAAAGCGCCGCGACCTGTTCCGCAGCAGTGAACGCATCACCGCCACCTTGCGCCGCGCCTCAAACGCTTATGAAGGCGACGACGACACCGACGGTGTCGAAGCGTTGCTTTCTGCTGTTGCCGAAAACGTGCAGACGGCCGCCTCTCTGATGGAAGACCTCAATCCTCTTTCCGAGCGTTTCCAGGCGCTTTTGTATGAATTGGAGGCGTGTGGAGAGGAATTGCGTACCGCTTCCGAGGAATTGACCTTTGACGAATCGGAACGCGATGCGGTGGAAGATCGCCTTGCGTATCTTCGACGCATTCTCACCAAGTACGGCGGCACCGAAGAAACGGCGCTGATTGCGTTGGAAGAAAGCAAACGCGAATTGGACGGTATCGAAGGCGCCGATGCGCGTATCGCTGAATTGACCGTTCAGTTGGGCAGAGCGCAGGATGTGATGGTGGCGGCAGCAACCGAACTGACCGAAGCGCGCCGCCGTGCGGCCGAACAGTTTATCGGTCGTGTTCAGGAGGAACTCACTTTCCTCGATATGCCGCGAGTGACCATGGCGGTTTCCATTGAACCGACCGCCTTGACCGTGCACGGTGCGGATAAGGTGGAGTTTCTGATTTCCTCCAATCCCGGCGAACCGCCTCGCTCGATTGCCAAGATCGCATCGGGCGGCGAACTCTCCCGTATTATGCTGGCCATCAAATCGGTTATGGCGGATGTGGATGATATCGACACGCTGATCTTCGATGAAATTGATACCGGCATCAGCGGACACGCCGCCCAGCGTGTCGGCAAAAAATTGCGGCAAACGGCTGCCTCAACCGCCCGTTCCCGCCAGATCCTGTGCGTGACGCATCTGGCGCAGATCGCTTCGCAGGGGCATCATCACCTTTTGATAAGCAAAGAGGTTGTAAACGAAAGAACCTTTACACGGGTGAGATCGCTTGACGGAAACGGACGCGAACGTGAACTTGCGCGCATCGTCAGCGGCAGCGTTACGGAGGCCAGCTTGGCAGCCGCACGAGAAATGTTGGAATCAAGCGGAAATTAAACTTTTCGCTTCACTATAGCTACGAAAAGGAGAACCATCTATGTTACTGAAAAATGCAGTTGTCTACAACGACGTATTCGAGCCTGTAAAGGCAAATATCTTGACGGACGGAGAGCGCATCAAAGCGGTTTCCCCGATGGCGGATTCGGCGGCGGGCGAGATTTTCGACCTGACCGGACTCACCGTCATCCCGGGTTTTGTGGATATGCATATCCACGGCTGCGCCGGTGTGGATACCGGCAACGCCACCCCTGAAGCGCTGGAGGCTATGTCCGCGATGTTGGTGACCCACGGCGTCACTTCGTTCTGCCCGACCTCCATGACCCTGTCGTTTGAGGAGCTGCAGACCATCTTTGAGAACGTTCGCAATTGTATGGGTAAGGTCAGCGGCGCGTATATCCAGGGTATTAATATGGAAGGCCCGTATATTGCGATGTCGAAGAAAGGCGCGCAGAACGGCGACTATGTCCGCAACCCCGATAAGGAAGAATTCCGCAAGCTGTTTGACGGCTGCGGCGGCATCGTCAAGGTGGTGGACATTGCTCCCGAATGCGAGGGCGGTCTGGAGTTTATTTCCGAGGTGCAACCGTATTGCCCTGTGTCCATCGCGCATACCGCTGCCGGTTACAACGAGGC
>JAFOFS010000323.1 GCA_017387165.1 Clostridia bacterium | reverse complement strand
TTGGCTATACGGTATTTTTGTTATCTGCTTTTCACCATACGGTTATGAATTTTGCCTCATTGCCCTTTGTGAATTTTCGATAGTTACCTTCTATGGTGTGTCCGACCTTTATCTCTTCAAGGGCGATCTCGGGATCCTCCTTGTGGCAGCGGCGAACACGCGTTTTACTGTCGGCAACGACCGTGTAAGAGATTTCGGATGATTGCCGGATGTGAAAGGTTACGGTATGATCGGCAACCGTGATTTCGGTAACCGTTCCACGAAAATCAAGCGTTTTTGGCGGAACGGACAGAAGGATGCCGACAACAAGAATAGCGGCAACGAACAGACAACCGATAATGGTTATGGTTTTCTTCATATATCTCAGTCCTTTGGTATCGGGCTTATCGGAAATAGATCTTCATTTCGGTGCCGACGGGGAAGCGTGCGGCAAATTCCGCACTGACCTCGGTGACCTTCAGCGTGCCGTTTTCCTGCAGCACCAGACGAATGTTCACCGCGTCGGGATCTTCGCCCCACAGGCAACCCTTGACGATGATCTCGGTGGAGGTCAGCTCGTAATAGTGCGGAGACAGACCGCCGCCGACCGAATACCACTGCTTGCCGAAATACTCAAACGGTACCTGCTCGGGATCCGTTTTCTCCGCTTCGAACATACGAGAGGTCACGACTGCGATCAGCTCGTCGCCCTGTTCAAACTGCAGCGCCGACGCATCCAGCACACTGCCGTTGTCAATGAAATTGCCGATGTATTCGAGATAATACTCCAGATCGGTCTGCGGATTTTTGTTGGCAGCGGCCTTGGTGGTTGTGGTGGTCGTGGTGGATTTCGCGGTGGTAGTCGTTTTGGTGGTTGCGGTGGTGGACGCGGTAGTGGTCGTGCTGCTTCCGCCGAGAGTCGGAGAGGAAACATCAAGTGTAAAGGTCATCGCCTTTATCTCCGACTTGATATCGTCATAGAATGCCAAACCGCCTTTATTGTCGGCACCGCCCTCAATGGCGACACGCGCGCCGACGATATCAAAGCCTTTTTGCTCGGCGGCGTTCAAAATCGTTTCCAGCGCCTGCACGCACGACTTGCCAATCAGCGACAAGCCGTCCGCGACCGACAGGGCGTCCGCATTGAGGCACACTACCCCGATGACCGTCTTATTGGCATCGAAATACACCTCAAACTCCGGATTGATCACGATCCGCAGATAGCCGGCATAGATTCCGGCTTGCCCTGCTGACCGTTCGTAGTGGTCGAACCGGTGGTGCTTGTGGTGGACGTGGTGGTGACGTCGCCGTTTTGATCCTCTTTTTCGCCGCAGGCGACCAGGGTCAGTAACAGGAGAAATGCGAGAAGAAGTGCCAAGAACTTTTTCATAGATATTCCCTCCGATTTGATTTATGTAAAGGATATTCGCTTTACTTGATCAGGCTTTTCGTTGTTGCGGAGTCCAAAATAAATTTAACCGAAATATACCCCCCGATTATTGGGCGTTTTTCGTATTGGCCTGTCGGCGAAGGGCAAGCTCCCATTCCGCAGGAACAGAGAGATCGCCACGACCGACACCGAGAGAGATACCCGGCTTGGTATCGCCGTGGAAATCGCTGCCGCCGCTCGGCAGCAGATCAAACTCGGCAGCGATCGCCGTTGCGGCGGCGATATCCTCGGGGTCGTACTGCGCGTGACGCACCTCCATTCCCACCAGTCCTGCCGCAACGGCGGCAGGGAGGAAACCGCGCAAGCGCTCGGGGGTGAGCTGCAGCATCGGATGCGCCAGTACCGGCACCACGCCGATCGAACGCAACCAGCGGATGGTGTCGTACACCTCCGGCTGGATAGGCGGAACGTAGTACTTACCGCCCTCCCGCAGCAGGGTTTTGAATGCCTCCCGGATGGAGGCGGTGTATCCCTTCTCGGTCAGCAATTCCGCAATATGCGCACGGTTGATGCGCGCTTTTGGGAAACGGGCATCCAGTTCCTCCTGCGTAATGGCATAGCCGTCTGCGCGCAGCGCCGCCAGCAGGAGGCGGTTGCTCTCCAGCTTGGCGGTATTAAACTTCTGCAGATGATCGGCCACCAGCGGCAGATGCTGCGGCTGCAGGTAAAGACCCAACAGGTGCAATTCCTTTCCCTCGTAGTCCACCGAAAACTCGCAGCCGCCGACGGCGGTCACACCCGTTCCCTCCGCGGCTTTCCACAGCGACTCGACACCGCCGATGACGTTGTGGTCGGTCAACGCGACCGCCGACAGACCTATTGCCACTGCCTCCTGCACGATCTCAGCAGGAGATCGGCTGCCGTCCGAAAAGTGAGAATGCGTATGCAGGTCACACGTTTTCATAGAGCCACCTCTCGGTCGGCAGTGCCGCCAGCAGGCGATACTTGTTCCGACGCTTTTCCAAAACCAGATAATAGCTGTCCCGTCCCGGGTCAGCGCATAAAAATTGTTGCTCGTTGACACGCAAGCGCTGGATGCCGTATTCCCCCAGCTCGTAAAACATCAGATACAGGGAATCGGGGCGTTCCAGGTACTCTTCCCGCTCCACCGCGGTGACCGTCCCCTTCACGATCTGCAAACGGTCGTTTGCGACCAGCAAGCGGATATGCCGACGGCGTAAGAGCGCATAGAGCAGCGCCACCAGCGACGGCGGCACAAACAACAGCTGCATCACCAAAAAGCCGAAATAGTTGTCCCGCACGTACGCCACGTCGTTGCACAGCATCGCATACAGCGGCAGCAGGAGCATACACAGTTCCCATCCTGCCGCAAAGCGGAAGAACAGGCGCAGGTTGTCGGAGGTGGGTTTCCACAGAGCGGTCAGCAACACCTCGCGGTCAATGCGACGGGGAGGCAGCAACTCCGCACGGCGCATCTGCGCCAGAAAATAGCGGTCCGAGCGCGTATTGAGCAGGCAAAGGGCAAGCATCAGCAGCGCTGTGGCGACATAAAACAGCCCCTGATTCTGATACCACAGACCAAGTGCCACCGCAGTCGTCATCAATGCGAAAACGATCACGCAGCCGATCCGCTTATTGCGCAGACGCCGCAGGCGCATACGCTCCGCCTCGGTACGGACGGCCGGATAATCCTTTTCTCGCAGAAACAATCGCATTCCGCTCACCCCCTTTTTTTGTATTGTAGCACATCAACCGGAAATTGTAAATGTATAAAATCACATCCGCGCAAAATACTAATCCCGACAGGGGGAATGTATATGGCCACACGCATCGGAGAAGGGGTTATACGGTTGGATACGCCGCCGTTTATCATCGGGCACGCCGCGGTTGCCGGCAAAAAAGAGAGCGAAGGACCGCTTGCGGCTGATTTTGACGCCTTGTTTACGGAAACCGACCTCGGGGAGGATTCGTGGGAAAAGGCGGAAAGCGCCCTGCAGCGCGAAGCGCTGTCCCGTGCCTTGGAAAAGGCGAACGTCCGCTTTGGTGCGCTGCAGGCGGTCTTTGCCGGAGATCTGCAAAATCAGTGCACCGCCTCGCATTATCATTTGCGAAACGGCGGCGCGCCGTTTATCGGTCTATACGGCGCCTGCTCCACCATGACCGAATCGCTGATGGTCGCCTCCGTCTTTATGGACGGCGGCGGAACGGACTGCTGCGCGGCGGTGACCTCCTCGCATTTCTGCTCGGCAGAGCGACAGTTTCGGTTTCCGCTGGAATACGGCGGACAGCGTACCCCCACCGCTCAATGGACGGCCACTGCGGCAGGTGCCGCCGTGTTGGGACGTACGGGCAAAACGGTGCAGGTCACCGAGGTGTGTCCCGGCCGCATCGTGGACAAGGGGATCTGCGATATCAACAACATGGGGGCCTGTATGGCACCGGCTGCTGCGGATACGCTCATCCGCTATTTTTCCTCGACGGGACGGTCAACCGCGGAAGCGGAGCTGATCGTCACGGGAGATCTCGGTCTGGTCGGCAGCCGTCTGCTTTGCGAATTGATGGAGCAAGCCGGATTGCCGATCGCCGATCGGCACAAGGACTGCGGATTGATGCTCTACGACCGCGACAAGCAGGACGTCCACGCCGGCGGCAGCGGTTGCGGCTGCTCGGCCGGAGTGCTGTGTGGGCATCTGCTGGGGCGGATGGAGACCGGCGACGTGCGCGATCT
>JAFOFS010000322.1 GCA_017387165.1 Clostridia bacterium | reverse complement strand
GTCGGGTCAGCTCGTGCAGGCCGGTTCCGCCAGCGGTATCATTTGGTCGGCGGACGGATACATCATCACCAACTGCCACTGCGTTATCAACGAATCCACCAACCAGCCCTTTGCGCGGGTGGACGTCACGCTGTATGACGGCACCGTGTACGAAGGTGCGGAGGTTGTCGGCAGCGACGAGACGACCGACCTTGCGGTCATTAAAATCAACGCCGAAGGCTTGCGCCCCGCCGAATTCGGTGATTCGACCAAAGTGATGCTTGGTGATCGCGTGATCGCTCTCGGCAATGCGGGCGGTCTCGGTTTCTCGGCCACGCAGGGAATCCTGTCGGGTCTGGCGCGTGATGTGTACGACGATACGGGCTATGCGATCAAATGCTTCCAGGTGGATGCGGCGATCAACCCCGGCAACTCGGGCGGTCCGCTGTTCAACTCGGCGGGTCAGGTCATCGCCGTCAACTCGGCGAAAATCGTGGCGGAGGGCTATGAGGGCCTCGGCTTTGCCATTCCGATCAACGAAGCCAAAATAATCGTGGAAGAGCTTGCGAAAAAGGGCTACGTTTCGGGTCGTGTATCGCTCGGGATCACGGGACAGTCGTACGAGGATTCTTACTATCGCGGTTTCCTGATTTACAGCATCGAGGAAGGCTCGGCGCTGAAGGATACCGGCGCGGCGGTGGGTGATCTCATCACGGAGGTTAACGGCGTGGAAATCACGGATTACGCCACACTGCGTGCCGAGCTGGCAAAGTACAAGGTTGGAGATACGGTGAAGCTGACGTTGCTTCGTGCCGCCAATCGCAAGGTGGAAAGCTACGAAATTTCCGTCAAACTGGGCGAGTCCAAGGGATAAAAGCAACGAGGCGACCGCGGTCGCCTCGTTTTTTCGCGTTGGAAATTAAGAACGCCCCTTGACAGTGGGGGATGGATTCGCTATAATAGGTCTGTTAGATTGCTCTGCGGAGCGAAAAGTAAGGGGAGCTGTTACTATGGCGAAGCAAACCGTCATCACCGAGGAAGGCCTCAGAAGCCTTGAAAAAGAACTCGAAGAACTGAAAACCATCCGCCGCAAAGAGGTGGCGGAAAAAATCAAGGTCGCGCTGTCGTTCGGTGACCTTTCCGAAAACAGCGAATATGACGAAGCGAAAAACGAGCAGGCGATCATCGAAGGCCGTATTGCCGAGATCGAGAACCAACTCAAAAACGTGCGCGTGCTGGATGAGACCGAGCTGGGCGTGGAGGCTGTCCGCGTTGGCTTGACCGTTACGGTGCGTGAAAAAGGCAAGAAAAAGACGATGACCTATCGCATCGTCGGCTCCACCGAAGCGGATCCGTTCAATGGCCGTATTTCGGATGAGTCCCCCGTCGGCAAGGCGCTGGTGGGTCACAGCAAGGGCGACGAGGTCGAAGTCGAAACGCCCGGTGGCACCATCAAGCTGGTCGTGGAGGAAATCTCCAAGTAAGTCAGAGCTTTTCGGGTGAGGCGACCGCGTGTTGTCCACCCGATTGTTTTTTGAGAGAGAGGAATTAGTATGAGCGAAAAGCAAACGCCCGTCGCAGAGACGGCCGAAATGACCGAACAGCAGCTTTCTGAACTGTTGCAGGTTCGCCGCGATAAACTCGCCACCTTGGTCGAAAACGGCCAGGATCCTTATGTCATCACCAAATACGATGTTACGGCGTACACGCGCGATGCTCGTGAAGCGTACGAGCGCGCCGAAGCTGCCTACATTGCGGAGCACGGCACTCCCGAGGAAGGGCAGGGCATCGAACTGGCCGAGCCGATCACCGTGTCGGTCGCGGGTCGTATGATGAGCCGCCGTATCATGGGTAAAGCGAGCTTCCTTGACCTGCACGACAGCACGGGTCACATCCAGGTGTACGTCAG
>JAFOFS010000321.1 GCA_017387165.1 Clostridia bacterium | reverse complement strand
GACCTGTTTAACAAGACGCTGATGAAAAGCTCCCGTATCATCAAGGAAAACGCCCACATTCTCAAAAAAGTCCGTATGCCGAAGTTTTTGCTGGTGCTGCAGGCGATGTACGTCAACGGCTTCAAGATGTTCATCTCGCTCGGCCTGACCGGTGTGCTGATGATTATTTGGAGCATATTCCCGATCGACCGCGCCGGTCGGCTGGTGTTCGGGTGGGAGATGCTGTGGTTTATCCCGGTGCTCCTCACCTATTTCCTGCTGGTGTTCGGTTTGAGCCTCATCGTCACCCACATCGGCGTGTACGTGGAGGACCTGCGTAACGTCCTGCAGGTGGCGCTCAAGCTGCTGTTTTATATGTGCGGCATCTTCTACGAGATCACCACTATGGGTATCGTGAAGACCCACGCGTGGCTGAATCTGCTGCTGACCAAGGTCAACCCGATCGCGTATCTCATCACGTCGGGACGGCAGGCGCTGCTCAGTCACACCGTCTACGAGCCGTGGATCCTGCTCGCTTGGTTCGTGATCTCGGTGCTGCTGGTGCTGCTCGGCATCCGTCTTATCTACAAGAACGAAAACACGTATATTAAGGTGATCTGATGATGGAAGACGTCATTGTTGTAAAGGGTCTGAAGATCCGTTATAAATGCATGAAGCCCACTTCGATCAAGCGCAATCTGTTGCATTTCCGCCGCAGTCAGGTGGAGAAGTTTGAGGCGCTGCACGGCGTGAGCTTTTCGGTGCAAAAGGGCGACGTGGTCGGTATCGTCGGCAAGAACGGCAGCGGTAAGTCCACCATGCTCAACGCCATCGCCGGTATTTTTTCTCCCGACGAGGGCACCATCGAGCTGGCGACCGATTCGGTCGGTCTGATGTCGCTGGGCGTTGGCTTCCAGCGCCAGATGACCGGACGTGAGAACGTGCTGATCTCGGGTATGCTGCTCGGCTTCTCCGAAAAGGAAATTCGCGCGCAGATGGACGATATCATCGAATTTGCGGGACTCGGCAAGTTTATCGATATGCCGGTGCGCACCTATTCCAGCGGTATGCACTCCAAGCTGGCGTTTGCCATCACGGTGGTGTTGAAGCCGGAGATCTTGCTCATCGACGAGGTGCTGTCGGTCGGTGACGCCAATTTCAAGAAAAAGAGCTTCGCGAAGATCAAAGAACTCATCGCGGATAAGAACCGCACGGTGCTGATCGTGTCCCACAGTATGGAGTCGTTGCGTCAGCTGTGCAACAAGATCTTGTGGCTGCACGAGGGCAATATGATGAAGATCGGTCCGACCGAAGAGGTGCTCCGCGAATACGAAGCGTTTATGGCATAAATTTTTTTAAAATTATGCTTGCAATTTGCCGACGGGTATGGTATACTTGTCGATGCACGAAAAAAGTCACGGCCAGAGGAGCGACGGGATCGACTCCCACAACCGGACTTGGAAACGAGGTGACAGTCCAATGAGAAACGATATCCATCCCGATTACAAGCAGACCACCATCACCTGCGCTTGCGGCCACGTTTGGGAGACCGCGTCGACGCAGGAGAACATCCGCGTGGAAATTTGCTCCAAATGTCATCCGTTCTTCACCGGCCGTCAGAAGCTGGTTGATACCGGTGGCCGTGTGGATCGCTTCAAGAAGAAGTTCGGTCTGTAATCAACAAAAGCGAAGCGACTGCAGCTATGCGGTCGCTTTTGTTTTTCCGAAGGGAGGCGGCAGAATATGCCCGAAGGGTACAAGACGGTGGCAAGAGAAGCCGCCGACGAATTTGTGGAAAAGAAATCCCGTTTTATCGGCTACGCCAAGCCGGTGACCACCGAAGCGGAGGCGCTGGCGGTAATCGCCGCCCGTAAAAAGCAGTTTTGGGATGCCAAGCACAACGTGTGGGCGTACGTGCTGCGCAGCGGCGCCGTCCGCTGCTCGGACGACGGCGAGCCGCAGGGAACGGCCGGTGTGCCGGTGCTGGACGTGCTGCAAAAGGCCGGCATCACCGATTGCGTGGTGGTGGTGACGCGGTACTTCGGCGGCGTGCTGCTGGGTGCCGGCGGTCTGGTACGGGCGTACTCGCACGGCGCGTCGCTCGGCGTGGCGGCGGCAGAGCCGGTGCAGATGCGTCCGTGTACCGTGATGACCGTCACCTGCGATTACAGCCGCTACGGCGGCGTGCAGGGGTTGCTGGCATCCGAGGGACAGCTGGGAGAGACCGACTTCGGTGAGGCGGTCACCCTGACGGTGACCCTGCCGGATGAGCGGGTGCAGCCGTGTCAAGCGGCGCTGACCGAGTTGTCGGCAGGGCAACTGCAGCTGACCGAAATCGACCGTCTGTTTGCGCCGTGGAAAGCGGAAATGTGACCTGTTTCTCCGACAGGTCACAATTTTTTTG
>JAFOFS010000320.1 GCA_017387165.1 Clostridia bacterium | reverse complement strand
GGTTGGAACGCTTGAACACCTTGTGCTGGGTGGGCTGACGCATATCCGCGTCAATCAGCAGCACACGGGAACCGGCCTGCGCCATCGCAACCGCCACGTTGGAAATGGTGGTGGATTTGCCGGCGTTGGCCTCGGCGCTGGTCACCAGCAGGATCTTGTCCTCGTTGACCGACAGTGCAAACTGCAGGTTGGTACGCAGGCTCTTATAGGATTCCACGATCGCAAAGTTGCGACCGCCGCGGGAGTAGGTACCCGACTTGTCGAATTTCTTCTTCATGTCATTTCCCCTCCTTCGATTCCAGAGCCGCGCTTCTGACCATCTTCACCTTGCCGACGCGCTTGATCTTTTCCTTGCGGCGGGTGTCTTCAAAAGCCGGAATCTCCGCCAGCACCGGCACGTCCGAATGCTCCGCGAGATCTTCCTTACCCTTGACGGTGTTGTCGGTCATCCAGCGGATGAGCACCACCGCGATCACCAGCACCAAGCCAACCATAGCGCCGAGCAGGGTGTTGAGGGTGACGTTCGGACCGGCCAGCGTCGCCTTGGTGGCAGGACCGACCTGCTTACTGGTACCGACACCGCAGGTTTCCTCCAGCACCGACGGCGCCATACCGTACAGCGCGTTGCAGATCGCTTCCGCGACAGCCGGCTTGGTATGTACGCAGGTGACACGCAGGATGTTGGTGTCCTCCGGGATGGTGAAGTTGAGGGTCCCCTTGACCGCCGAGGCGGTCAGCTTGGTACCGTGCGATTCGTTGACCTCGTCGGCCACCTGCTCCAACACCACGTTGTTGTTCAGCACTTCGGCGTAGCTGTAGGTCAGCGCCTGGCTGGCCGCCAAAGCGGACGAGGTGATGTTACCGTCCTCAAAATAGGTCAAGCTGGTAACGAACAGGTCCGCGCTTGAGCGATAGGTCGGGGTCATCGCAAAAGTCGAAATCGAGAACATCGCGATCGCGCCAACCGCCAAACCCAACACCAACCATTTGGCGTTGCGCCAGCACAAACGCAACAGCGAAGCAAGGCTAATTTCGTTCATCGTGTTCATCCTTTCATTTGCCGTATACAGATATAGGCATATATCATTATTATACTTATTTTTAAGCGGATGTCAATTCTTTTCGGACAAGTTTCGCAGGAGTTTTTTCCCTTTTGTCCGTTTCCCCTTCTTCCACGCGAAAAGGTCTTGCCTTTGCGCGCCGCACGGCGACGCAAATGAGCCACCGATCCGCGCGATAAAGGGCGTGTCGGTGGCGCTCCATCCCGACGCGCCGGTCACCCGTCACCCTTCTCTGAAAATCAAGAAAGCCTTGAAAACCGTTGGGTTTTCAAGGCTTTTCTTGTTTGAAAAGAAAAAGACTGTAGGTTGCCCCACAGTCTTTTTTGAACGTTTGAGTCAGTTAAATTACTTAACTTCGACCTTCGCGCCGCCCTCTTCGAGCTTCTTCTTGAGTTCCTCAGCCTCGTCCTTGGAGATGCCTTCCTTGACGGTCTGCGGAGCGCCCTCGACCATATCCTTGGCTTCCTTCAGGCCCAGACCGGTCACTTCGCGGACAACCTTGATGACAGCGATCTTGTTGGCGCCGTCAGCCACACCGGCCAGGACAACGTCAAACTCGGTCTTCTCCTCGGCAGCAGCAACCGGGCCGGCAGCGCCGACAACGGCAACCGGAGCAGCGGCGGAAACGCCGAATTCTTCCTCAATAGCTTTGACGAGCTCGTTCAGTTCCAGAACGGTCATCGCCTTGATCTCTTCGATCATGTTCGTGATTTTCTCAGACATGGGTAATACCTCCATTTTTTTAATAAATTTTTAGTGTCAGCCTTTCAGGCTGCTTGATGTTGCGCTAAAATGACGGAATCAGGCTTCCGCAGGGGCAGCGCCGCCCTCTTGTTCGGCCACCGCGTTGATCGCACGGGCCAGACCGGCCACGATGGAGTTAAGACCACCGGCCAGCATACCGAGGAGGACATCCTTCGGCGGGACTTTCGCCAAGCTCTTGACGGTGTCGGCATCAATGACGCGGTTCTCGAAGATACCGGCCTTGATTTCGAAACCCTTGTTGCTCTTCTCGGCGTAGTCGTTGAGCAGCTTTTCAGCGATCAGATCGTCATCGGCGCAGGTGGCGATGGCGGTGGTGCCTTCCAGCACGCTCTTCAGATCACCCAGATCCAGTTCGTCCGCAGCGCGGCCGAGGATGGTGTTCTTCACGACCTCGTAATGCACACCCGCTTCGCGGAGTTGCTTACGCAGGGCGGTGTCGTCCGCCACCGTGATGCCCTTGTAGGACACGATGACAGCGGCCTTCGAAGAAGCGATTCGCTCTTTCAGCTCAGCAACCTGAGCCTTCTTGGCTTCCAAAACGTTTGCGTTCGGCAATGTGTTTCACCTCCGTTAAAATAAATGATAACAGACGCTAAACTTCCGACAAAAAACCTCTCTGTGAAGCCACAGAGAGGTCTTGTGCGTTTCAATCAGATCACACCGTCAGGCATGATACGTTAACGCTCGTCCTCGGCAGGCGGGAAAACCCATTATACGCAAAGCGCACCTGCTGTCTGTGGAAGAACAGCTATTCTATTATAGCATACTTTTGCTGAAAATCAAGTCTTTTGTAAAACTTTTTCTCAGCTGACCTTCACGGGGTTGATGTGCACGCCCGGGCCCATCGTCGAAGCGACGGTGCAGGAGCGGACATACTGACCCTTCGCCGCAGCCGGCTTCGCCGCATTGATGGCGGCCATGAGGGCGTTCAGGTTCTCTTCCAGCTTCTCAACGCCGAAGGACACCTTGCCGATCGGGCAGTGGAT
>JAFOFS010000319.1 GCA_017387165.1 Clostridia bacterium | reverse complement strand
GCTATCAAATTGTGCTAAATCACTAAAACAAATTTGTGTAAGATTCAAATTTGTCTTGCGAGTGGGAATGATTTTGCAAAGCAAAATCAACTATGATCGTTTCGCAGAAATGAGCATATCATAATATTTGGCGAAGCCAAATTCATAACTCTAAACTCATAACTTCTCTTTTCCCCGTGCGAAACGAGTTATCAGTTATGATTGCCTTCGGCAAGTTATGATTGGCTTCGCCGGATTTATTTTACGGACTCTGTCCGGCGGCATTTGGTGGCAAAACCGTCAAAAGGAGAGGTTGGTATGGAACATAAAATTTTGAATCGTTATCCGATCGGAAACCCTCGTCGGAAATGGCGGCAAGATCATTTTGTGCTTTCTCAATTCAAGGCGATCGGTAATAATATGCGCAAGCATATCAAGGCCTGCGCCGACGTGGGGTTTGACACCGTCGAGCTCGGTTGGGCCTCGGACGAGCAGGCGGATGCCGCCGTTCAGCTTTGCGAGCAATTCGGTCTCCGTCTCATTTATCAGAACATGAGCCGGTTCGGCGGAGCGTGGGACAGAGATCCGACCAACGCCAATCACGGCCCGCATTTTTCCTGGATGCGTCAGCGTTTGATCGACAGCGGTGTCTGGAAAGAGAGTTCGTTTAAGGGGGAAACCGATATCCGCAAGGTGATCGCCGAAAAGCGCCATTGGCGTTCCGTTGTGGGTTATTACCTCTGGGACGAGCCGTTTGTTGACGAGCAGTTTACCGTCTGCCGTCAGCTGACCGACGACTGCGAGGCGGAGGATCCGTCCGCCTTGGCGTTCACTGTGGCCAATCCCAGTTATAATCCTTATTTCCACTGGGACGACGGCGCTTTTCGGACGTACATCGAGCGCTTTGCCGACGTCATTGACCCGCCCGTTCTTTCCTTCGATTATTATCCGATCAATCCCACGAGTATCGGAGAAAATCAGCTTGACGATTCCCCTATGTGGTGTGATCTGGCCGCGGTCAAGCGTGTCGCGGACGAGCGCAACATTCCGTTCTGGTTTTATTATCAGGGGGCGAATTACAAAGACGCTCCGCTTTTTACCTTTCCGATGGTTCGTCTGTCGATGTATGCGGCGGCCATGCACGGGGTCAAGGCTCTCCAGCACTATTGCGCGACCGGTGCAATCGTCGATATTGACGGCAACCGTCTCCCCTTCTTTGACCATCAAAAGCGGATCAACACAGAATTCAAAGCACTCGGCGATACGTTGATGGCGCTTACTTGCAAGCGCGTCTTCCACGATGCCGGTTGTCTTGCGGATTTTGAGCCGATGAAGTCATATGTACAACCGTTTTCCGACAGTGCTTTTCTGGCGGAACCACTCCCCTTCCGCACGTCGGTCGGTGAGTTTGAGGACGCCTACGGCAACCGATATCTGATGGTGCTCAACCGCGACTATGCTTCGGACAAAACCGTCACCTTAACGTTCAAGGACAACTACCGCATTTATGAAGTAAGCCGCGATGACGGTCTGCAATATGTGAAAAACGAGGGTACCGACAGGCTTTCGCTTCACTTGGAGGCCGGCGATGCCGTCCTGCTCCGTCTTCAGCCTGCCGACGAGGACGCCTTTACGATCGAATACCGATTGGTAAAATGAGGATCGACCGTTTCTAATCCGAATTACAGCCGACTCGGAAGGGAATTTCCGAGCCGGCTTTTTCGTTGGGAAAGATTTTGTTGCTTTTATTCACCGAAAATGATATAATATGTCCATTATATTATATACACGTGGAGGTTTGAGCCATGATCGAAACAACTGCGATGGCGTACGTCAATATGTACGGCGTTTTGGGCACCTTGGAAAATCTGTGCGCTCTGGACAGCGAAGCACAGGCGATCCTTGCCACCCTCAAAAAGCCGGTTTCTCTCTGCTTCAGCGTCAAGAACGGTCCGTGCTGCACCTTTCATTTTAGCCGCGAGGGTTGCCGTATGACAGAGGGCGACGGCGGTTGCACCTGCAAAATGTCCTTCTCCTCCCCCGAGGCATTCAACGCGCTGATCGAC
The DNA here is from genome assembly GCA_017387165.1 of Clostridia bacterium. GTDB lineage: Bacteria > Bacillota > Clostridia > Oscillospirales > Acutalibacteraceae > RGIG426. The sequence goes on along the minus strand of JAFOFS010000319.1, from coordinate 5,272 downwards.
AGTTCCAAGCCGGGTCTGCCGACCAAGAACCCGATTCAGGTGCTGGCGTTCCTGCTGGGGCCGTTCACCAAGCTGACCAACCGTTTAAACGACGTGCTGCGTCCCTCGGAGGAAGCGATGCAGGATCGGGCGTTCTTTGAAGAAAGCACCACCCTGACGCTCTACACCATTGCCGGCGCCATCTCGGCGCTGGCCAATCACGATTCCATCTCCAAAATCTCGGCGGATTACACGGTGGACGGCGATATCTCGCTTGGCATCAAGGACACCGCCTACATCACGCTGCGCGTGAAAGACAAGCATTTCACCACCGTCAAGCAGCGGTGTGAGGCGCCCCGCGCCATTATGGAATTTGCGGATCTGGATCTGGCGGCCGGTCTGTTCGCCGGTAAGGTTTCCACCATCAACGAGATGTGCAAGGGTACCATCCATCTGCGCGGCATGATCTCCATGCTGGACAACGTCAACCGCATTCTGGACCGCGTGTCGGTCTATCTGGGTTAAGGAGGGTATGTCATGAGTAAGTATCCGGAATATTCCCACGAAAAAAGCCGTGCCTGGTTTGATCGGGCGCTGAACGTGATTCCCTCCGGCGTTTACGGGCATCTCGGGCCCAGCGAAGGCTTGTTCCTGCCGCTGGACAAGTGGCCGCTCATCTCCTCCAAAGCGGAGGGCGCTTATTTTTGGGATATGGACGGCAACCGTTATTTGGACTTTATGTGTGCCTACGGTCCGAACATTTTGGGCTACGGTGATCCCGACGTGGACAAGGCGGCGATGGAGCAGCTGAAAATCGGCAACTGCACCACCGCGCCGTCCTACAAAATGGTGGAATGCGCCGAAATGCTGGTGGATACCGTTGCCTGCGCCGATTGGGCGTTCTTTATGAAGAACGGCACCGATGCCACCACCTTTGCCAATCTGACCGCCCGTGCGGCGACCGGGCGCAAGAAGACCATCTTCCTGCGCGGCTATTATCACGGCAATCAGCCGTGGGCGATGAAGGCGGATTATCCCGGCATTCTGCCGGAGGAGGTTGCCAACAACATCGTGGTGCCGTGGTTTGATCTTCCGGCGTTGGAAAAGGCGTGGGACGAGGCCAAGGGCGATATTGCGGCGCTGATCGCGCAGCCGTACGATCACTGCAATTTCTTCGATAACCGCCCAGCTACGCCGGAATACTGGGCGGCGGTACGGGAGTTCTGCACCAAGCACGGCATCGTGCTGATCGTGGACGACGTCCGCACCGGTTTCCGTCTGGATCTCGCAGGCAGCGATCATTATTACGGGTTTAAGGCGGATATCATCTGCTTCTGCAAGGCGTTGGCCAACGGCTACAATATGTCCGCCGCCTGCGGCGTGGAAAGTCTGCGGTCGGCGGCATCGAGCTTGAGCTATACCGGCTCGTATTGGATGAGTGCCGAGCCGTTTGCCGCCTGTTTGGTGACCATCGATAAGCTGAAAAAGCTGGAGGCGCCCACGCTGTTCCGTCAGCTGGGTACCGAGCTGACCGACGGTCTGGTGGCAGCCGGCAAGGCGCACGGCTTTGATCTGAAGGTATCGGGCGAGCCGGCGCTGTTCTATCTGCGCATCGCCAATGACGACAGCTTGATGCTGCATCAGGAATGGGTGGCGGAGTGCGTCAGCCGCGGTCTGTTCATCACCAGCCATCACAACCATTTCATCAACGCGGCGATGACCCACGAGGATATTGCGCTGGCGGTGGATATCGCGGAGGATGCGTTCTCGGTGGTGGCCGCACGGCACGAGGATCTCGGATTCATCCGATAAAGCAAAGCACGGCTTGGGAATTTCCCAAGCCGTGCTGTTTTTTGGGGGGCAGGACGAACCGTCGGGCGGCGGGCGGATTGTCACATATATTCCGAAGAAGAACAAGAAATCCCCCAGTCTCCGCGTTCGCGGAGACAGCCCCCTTTACAAGGGGGCCTTGGCGGCAGCCGTAAGGTTTGTGTGGATTTTGCGGCGGGACCAAGGCCCCGCCCTACGGCACGCCGCAGGTTTGTACAAAAGGACCGTCGGGGACGCCGGTCCCTACGCCCTCATACCGCTTCGCGTGCCACATTCCTCACGAGGGAGGCAAGGGGTTCCGTACACCTCAATGGTGATGATGGTGGAAATGGTGGGGTTTCGCTTGATCGGCAGGGGTTTTGTGCCGCAGGAGGAAAAGCGATTCCCTCAAATTGGCGCAGGCGCCGATCAGGATGAACAGCGAAACGCCGATGGACAAGAGCGGATCGAGAAACACCCAATCGGTAAAGCGCATCACGATCGCACCGACCAGCACCACCAGCCAGCCGAGCAGATCCTCCAGCATATGCAGGTTGACCGCACGGCGGTTGACCGACCGTCCCTCACGGGTGACAAAGGCGGCGACCGCGTTGATCGCCACGCCGACAATCGCGAATAGGATAATCCCGTCGTAGCGGATGTCGGTCGGGGTGTGAAGGCGGAGGATCGCCTGCAGCATAACCGCCAGCGAGCCGAGCAGCAGAATCAGCGTTGTGATCAAGCCGCCAAGCGCGGAATAAAAGTTGTCGCCGCGGCGAACGCTTTTGCGCTCCAAAAAATAGGACAGGCCGATGGCAACGGCGTCTCCGAGATCGTGCAGCGCGTCCGAAAAAATGGCGACGCTGCCGGTCAGCCAGCCGCCGATGAATTCCAATATAGAAAAGAACAGGTTCAGCAAAAAGGCGATCAAAATGCGTTTTTCGGTTTTCATAGCAAGCTCCTCTTGACAACGGGTAATATTTTCGATACAATTTATTCGTTACCGAACGATATGTTCATTATATTCCGTCGGGCGTCGGTTGGCTACAGACAAATACGGAAAACGGTATTTTATCGAACATTTTCGGAAAATTGTATGGAGGCGCGTATGGACAGGCGACAAAGAAAAACGCGGGAAGCCATTTTTGCGGCGTTTACCGAATTGCTGGGGAAAAAGGAATTTACGCAGATCACGGTCGGTGAGATCATCGAGAAGGCGGACGTCGGGCGAGCGACCTTTTACGCCCATTTTGAGACCAAGGATTATCTGCTCAAAGAGCTGTGCGAGGAGTTGTTCTGCCACATCTTCGATGCGGTGGAGGGCACGAAGCATCGGCATATTTTCGAGTGCGACAGCGAAGGCTCGGTCTTTTTGCATCTGTTTGAGCATCTGACCAAAAACGACCGGCACATTCTGGAGCTTCTTTCCTGCCCGAACAACGAGCTGTTTTTGCGGTATTTCGGGAGCAATCTGCGCAAAATGGCGCAGACGCAGCTGCCGTTGTTTGAGGCGCGGAAGGATCCGCGCTTGCCGGAGGGATTTTGGGTGGATCACATTGCCGCCACCTTTGTGGAAACGGTGCGGTGGTGGTTGGAAAACGGGCGAAAAGAGTCGCCCGAGAGGTTAACCGAATACTTTTTGGCGGCGGTGTGATCACCGCCGTTTTTTTTGAATACGCGGTCGAAGAAAGGGGTCGCCCGTCGGGCGAGGGTCAGGGTGGCGCGAGGCAGGGTGCAGAAAAAGCAGAAAATGCTTGACAAAACCGATACTTCGTGATACGATGTATTACACGAAGGGAGGTATTGGATGGACATACAGTTGAAGCGTGGTATGCTGGACGTTTGCGTGCTGGCAGCCATTCAGGATGAGGAGTCCTACGGCTACAAGATCATCAAAGATCTGAAGCCGTGTATTGAGTTGTCCGAGTCCACCTTGTACACCATACTGAAGCGTTTGGAGGCGGCGGAGATGCTGACCGTACGCACCGCCGAGCATGACGGGCGCTTGCGGAAATATTACCGCATCACCGCGACGGGGCAAAAGCGCATACGGGAATTTCGGGATGAGTGGGCGGAGATGCTCGCCATCTACCGCTTTGTGACGAAGGAGAACGGACATGAAAAAGATTGAGTTTTTACGGGCGCTCGGGGAGGCTCTGCTGTTTCTTCCGCAGCAAGAGCTGGACGAGCGGCTGGATTTTTACAGTGAAATGATCGACGATCGTACGGAAGACGGATTGTCGGAGGAAGAGGCCGTGGAGGCAGTCGGAACGGTGGAGAGCATCGTGGAGCAGGTGCTGGCGGAGAAGCCGCTGTTGACGGTGGTCAAGCGTGCTGCCAAGCCGAAACGAAAGATGCGCGCGTGGGAGATCGTCTTGATTGCGGTCGGCTCTCCCCTTTGGTTTTCGCTGCTGGTCGCCGCGGTGGCGGTAGGCTTCTCGTTGTACGCGGCGTTGTGGGCGGTGGTGATCGCGTTTTGGGCGGTGTTTGCCGCCTTGGCCGGTTGTGCCTGCGGCGCATTGGTTGCCGGCGCTTACTACGGCGTGATCGGCGGCGTGGCGATGGTGAATACCGGCGAGTTACCGGTCGGGGTGGCGCTGTTCGCCGCGTCGGCAGTTTGCGGCGGTCTGGCGATCTTCACCTTCCTTGGCTGCAGAGCCGCGACGATCGGTACAGCCAAGCTGACAAAGGGTTGTGTATTACGCATCAAGAAGTATTTGATGAAAAAGGAGGAATCCAAATGAAGGGTTGGATTATTGCGGCGATCGTACTGATCGCGGCCGGCGGCATCCTTTTCGCAGGCGTGATGTTCGGCTTGCAATGGGATTTTACCAAGCTGTCCACCACTCGTTTTCTTACCAACGAATACGCTGTCACCGAGACATTTACGGATATTCGCATTGTCGGTGACACCGCCGACGTCAGCATCCTCCCCTCGGAGGACGGCAAGGTCAAGGTGGTATGCCGTGAGGAGGAAAAATTGCTGCACGCGGTCGAGGTCAAGGACGGTGTTCTGACCATCGAGCAGCAGGATACCCGCAACTGGACCGATTTCATCGGCATTTCGTTTGAAAATACCTCTGTGACGGTGTATCTCCCGGTCGATACCTACGGTAAACTGTCCATCCGGCTCAGTACCGGCGACGTTTTTATTGACAAGCATTATACCTTTACTGATGTAGATCTGGAATGCAGCACGGGCGACGTTTGCCTGCAGGATACGGCGGCCTCGTCGCTGTCGGTAAAAGTAACGACCGGCAAGGTAAAGGTGGATTGCGCCAAGATCCAGGGGGAGGTTTTTGTAAAAGTTTCCACCGGTGAGGCGACCTTGAGCGACGTGGTCTGCGGAGCGTTTGCTTCCAAAGGCAGCACCGGTGATCTGACCCTTGAAAACGTGATCGCATCGGGGAAAATGGAGATCGAGCGTTCCACCGGCGACGTGATGCTGGAGAAATGCGACGCAGCGGTACTGGAGATCGAAACG
>JAFOFS010000318.1 GCA_017387165.1 Clostridia bacterium | reverse complement strand
TTTTGTTATTGATAAATTACTTAAAATACTTGACCATAGACTTGAACATCTTGATGTCGTAGTCACCAAAGACGTTTTTGTAAAGTCCGTCGCCAATACGCTCGGAGTGACCCATCTTACCGAACACGCGACCGTCCGGCGAGGTGATACCCTCGATTGCCGCCACCGACGTATTCGGGTTAAAGCGGATGTCCTGCGTCGGGTTGCCGTCGCCGTCCACGTACTGGGTCGCGATCTGACCGTTTGCCGCCAGCTCCGCCAGCAGCGTCGGGCTGACCACGAAGCGACCCTCGCCGTGCGAGATGGCGATGGTGTGCTGCTCGCCCACCTTGCAACGGGACAGCCACGGGGATTTATTGGAGGCGACGCGGGTGTTGACCAGCATCGACTGGTGGCGACCGATGGTGTTGAAGGTCAGGGTCGGGCAGGTGTCATCCATATCGCGGATCTCACCGAACGGCACCAAGCCGAGCTTGACCAGCGCCTGGAAGCCGTTGCAGATGCCGCACATCAGACCGTCACGGTTTTTGAGCAGGTCCATCACCGCCTCGGTCATCTGCGGATTGCGGAAGAACGCGGTGATGAATTTGCCCGAGCCGTCCGGCTCGTCGCCGCCCGAAAAACCGCCGGGAATGGCGATGATCTGGCTCTCGCGGATGCGGCGCACCGCTTCGGCGATGGACTCCTCCACCGTCGCGGCGGAGAGGTTTTTCAGTACCAGAATATCCGCTTTTGCGCCGGCTGCCTCGTATGCACGCGCCGTATCAAACTCGCAGTTGGTACCCGGGAAAACGGGGATAAACACCTTCGGGCGCGCCACCGCGATCTTCGGCGCCACACGGGTGGTCGCCTCGTACGCGTACGCCGGAATCTCCTCGCCGCCCTTGACGGTGCGGTACGGGAACACCGGCTCCAGCTTCTGCTCGTACGCTTCCTGCAGATCGGTCAGATCGACCGTACCGTTCGGATCGGTCAGCACATAATTGGGCAAGGTTTTTCCCAAAACCTCCCCCACAATTTCGGCACCCTCCGCCATTTCCAGCACAAAGCTGCCGTAGGCGTAGGCGGTGAGGTCGGTCGTCTTTTCAAAGGCGAAGCCGAGGCGGTTGCCGAGGCACATCTTAAACACCGCTTCTCCGATACCGCCGAGCGACGGGGTGTAAGCGGCGGTGACCTTTTTCTCACGGATGAGCGCCTGCACCGTATCGAAGATTTCGCGCAGGCTGTCTGCCTCGGGCAGACCCTCGGCGGTCATCTTCGGGGAGAGCAGGCAAACGGTGGCGCCGGCGTTCTTGAATTCGGGCGAGAGAATCGCGCTCGTTTCGGACGGGCTGATGCAGAAGCTGACCAGCGTCGGCGGAACGTCCAGCGCTTCAAAGCTGCCGCTCATCGAGTCCTTGCCGCCGATGGAGGCGATCTTCAGGTCGTCCTGCGCCGCCAACGCGCCGAGCAGCGCCGCAAACGGCTTGCCCCAACGGGTCGGATCGTTGCGCAGGCGCTCGAAGTATTCCTGATAGGTGTAGTACGCACGGCGGTAGTCGCCGCCGGCCGCCACCAGACGAGCGGTGGATTCCACCACGGCGAGGTAAGCGCCGTGATAGGGGGAGTTTTCGGAAATAAACGGGTTGTAGCCGTACGCCATCACCGAGCAGGTGGTGGTTTCGCCGCCCAGCACCGGCAGCTTGGCCGCCATCGCCTGGGCAGGGGTCAGCTGGTGCTTGCCGCCGTACGGCATCAGCACGGTGCCGGCGCCGATGGTGGAGTCGAAACGCTCAACCAGACCCTTCTGCGAGCAAACGTTGAGGTCGGACACCAGCGACGACAGACCGGACAGACCGTTGTTCTCGAAATGGCGGTCGGAGAGCTTGGGGGTGTTGACCTTGACGGTCGCGTGCTTCTCCGCGCCGTTGGAATTGAGGAATTCACGGGACAGATCGACGATGCGCTTGCCGTTCCAGTTCATCCGCAGACGCGGCTCGGCACGCACCACCGCCACCTTGGTGGCCTCGAGGTTTTCGGAATGCGCCAGTTCAATGAAGCGGTCGGCGTCCTTCGCCTCCACCACCACCGCCATACGCTCCTGCGACTCGGAAATGGCCAGCTCGGTGCCGTCCAAGCCGTCGTATTTCTTCGGCACGGCGTTCAGGTCGATCTCCAGACCGTCCGCCAGTTCACCGATCGCCACCGACACGCCGCCTGCGCCGAAGTCGTTGCAGCGGCGGATGAGTTGGGTGACTTCCTTGTTGCGGAACAGACGCTGCAGCTTGCGCTCCTCCGGCGCGTTGCCCTTTTGCACCTCGGCGCCGCAGGTTTCCAGCGATGCCAGCGTGTGGGATTTGGAACTGCCGGTGGCGCCGCCGCAGCCGTCACGGCCGGTGCGGCCGCCCAGCAGGATGATGACGTCCCCTGCCTCCGGCTGATCGCGGCGGACGTGGTGCTCCGGCACAGCGCCGACCACCGCGCCGATCTCCATACGCTTGGCCGCGTAGCCGGGGTGGTAGATCTCGTTGACGTGACCGGTCGCCAGACCGATCTGGTTACCGTAGGACGAGTAGCCCTGCGCCGCGGTGGTAACGAGGGTGGACTGCGGCAGTTTGCCGGCCATCGTGTCCTCCACCGCCACCAGCGGATCGGCCGCGCCGGTCACACGCATCGCCTGATACACGTAGCCGCGGTTGGCCAGCGGATCGCGGATGGCGCCGCCGATGCAGGTCGCCGCGCCGCCGAACGGCTCGATCTCGGTCGGGTGGTTGTGGGTTTCGTTTTTAAACAGTAAGAGCCAATCCTCCTGCTTGCCGTTCACGTCCACGGGGATGCGGATGGAGCAGGCGTTGATCTCGTCCGATTCGTCGAGATTCTTGAGGTAGCCCTGCTTTTTCAGATGCTTGGCGCCGATGCACGCCATATCCATCAGGGTCATCGGCTTGTCGGTACGACCGGCGTACAGCTCCTCGCGCATGGCGAGGTAACGGTCGTACGCCGCACGGACGGTCGGATCGTCAATCTCGGCGGAGTCGATCTGCGTCAGGAAGGTGGTGTGACGGCAGTGATCCGACCAATAGGTGTCGATCATACGGATCTCGGTGATGGTGGGGTCACGCTGCTCGGTGCGGAAATACTCCTGGCAGAACTTGATGTCGTCGGCGTCCATCGCCAGCGCATAGCGGCGGACAAAGTCGGACAGACCCGCCGCGTCCAGTTCCAAAAAGCCGTCCAGCGTTTCCACCGTGGTGGGGATTTCGTACGGAATGGCCAGCGTTTCGGGGCGGTCGATCGCCGCCTTGCGCGCCTCGACGGGGTTGATGAGGTGGTGCTCGATCTTGCCCAGCTCCTCCGCGGTCAGATTGCCGCCCAGCAGGTAGATACGGGCGGTGCGGACGGTCGGGCGATCGCCCTGCGACACCAACTGGATGCACTGCGCGCAGGAATCGGCGCGCTGGTCGAACTGGCCGGGGAGGTACTCCACCGCCAGCACCGTATCGGCGGTCTGCGGCAGGTGATCGTACACGTCGTCCGACTGCGGCTCGGCAAAAACGCCGGCCTTGCACTGCTCAAACAGCGCCGCGTCGATGTTTTCGACGTCGTAGCGGTTGAGCAAGCGCACCGAGGTCAACCCCTCGATGAGCAGCTGGTTTTTCAGCTTGCGGAAAACGCCCTGCGCCTCCACGTCGAAACCGTTTTTCTTCTCTACATATACACGGTAAACCATCGTTGTCCTCCTTATTTCACAGCCAGTGCCCGCTGACCGATGTCGCGGCGCTTATGCATACCTTCAAACGAGATCTTTTCGGTCGCCGCATAAGCGGACGCAACCGCTTCGGCCAGCGTATCGCCGGTCGCGGTGACGCCAAGCACACGACCGCCGGCGGTCACCAGCTGCTCGCCTTGCCGCGCCGTGCCGGCGTGGTAGACGCAGGCGCCCTCGACGTTGCCGTCCTCGTTAATACCGAAAATGGGGGTACCTTTTTGGTAAGCCTCGGGATAACCGCCCGACGCCAGCACCACACACGCGGCGGCGCCGTCTGCGAAGGTGACCTCGGTTTCGGCCAGCGTGCCGTCGATGGTGGCGTTCATCGCCGCCACGAGGTCGCTTTGCATCAGCGGCAGTACCACCTGCGTTTCGGGATCACCGAAGCGGCAGTTGTACTCAATGACCTTGGGGCCGTCGGCGGTCAGCATCAGACCGAAGTACAGGCAACCCTAGAACGGGCAACCCTCCGCGACCATGGCACGGACGGTCGGCAGGAAAATTTCTTCCATACAACGGTCGGCCATCTCCGCCGTGTAGACCGGATTGGGGGCGATGGTTCCCATACCGCCGGTGTTCAAGCCTTTGTCGCCGTCCAGCGCACGCTTGTGGTCCATCGACGACACCATCGGTTTGACCGTCTTGCCGTCGGTAAACGCCAGCACCGACACCTCGGGACCGCGGAGGAATTGCTCCACCACCACGCGGTTGCCGGAGGCGCCGAATTTCTTGTCCTCCATAATCTCACGCACCGCCGCTTTGGCTTCCTCCGCATTTTCGGGGATCAGCACGCCCTTGCCCAGCGCCAGACCGTCCGCCTTGATCACGGTGGGGAATTCTCCGATGCGTTCGATGTAGGCGATCGCCTCGTCCGAATGCTCGAACACCTCGTAACGGGCGGTCGGGATGTTGTATTTCTTCATCAGATTTTTGGAGAACACCTTGCTGGCTTCGATGCGTGCCGCAGCCGCATTCGGGCCGAAGGCGCGGATACCGACCGCCTCCAGCGCGTCCACCATACCGGCCGCCAGCGGATCGTCCGGGGCAACCACCACCAGATCGGCCTTGTGTGCCGTCGCAAAGGCGGTGACCCCCTCGATATCGGTGGCCTTGATCTCGGGAACGCAGATCGCGTCGAACGCAATGCCGCCGTTACCCGGCAGGCAATACACCGTTTCGACGTCGGGATTTTGTTTCAGTTTTTTGATGATGGCGTGTTCGCGACCGCCACCGCCGACAACCACGATGGTCATAACAGGCTCTCCTTATAGGGGTAGATTTTGGTAAAGTTGTTTTTAGTGGTGGAACAGGCGCAGACCGCAAAACGCCATGGTCATCCCATACTTATCGCAGGTGGCGATGACCTGTTCGTCGCGGATGGAACCGCCCGGCTCGACCACGGCGGTCACGCCGCTGCGGCGAGCGCGTTCGATGTTGTCGCCAAACGGGAAAAACGCATCGCTGCCCAGCGACACGCCGGTCACCTGCGCCAACCACGCGGCGCGTTCCTCTGCGGTCAGCGGAGCCGGCTGCTCGGTGAAGGTTTCCGCCCACACGTCGTCACCGATGACGTCCTCCGGATGGGTGCCGAGGTACACGTCGATGGCGTTGTCCACATTCGGCTTGGCGACATCCGAACGGAACGGCAACGCCAGCACCTTCGGATGGTGGCGCAGCTGCCAGTAATCCGCTTTGTCACCGGCCAGTCGGGTGCAATGGATGCGGCTCTGCTGACCGGCGCCGACGCCGATGGTCTGACCGTCCTGCACGTAGCAGACCGAGTTGGACTGGGTGTATTTCAGGGTGATGAGGCTGATGACGAGGTCGCGCTTCTGCGCCTCGGTAAAGGTCTTGTTGGCGGTCACGATGTTGGAGAGCATCGTATCGGCGTTGATCTCCAGCTCGTTGCGACCCTGCTCAAAGGTGATGCCGTACACCTGCTTGTGTTCGATCGGATCGGGGCGATAGTTCTCGTCGATCTGCACCACGTTGTAGTTGCCTTTTTTCTTGGAGCAGAGGATTTCCAGCGCCTCCGGCTCGTAGCCGGGCGCGATGATGCCGTCCGAAACCTCCGGCTTGATCAGCAGCGCGGTCGGGACGTCGCAAACATCGGACAGCGCGATCCAATCACCGAACGAGGACATACGGTCCGCCCCACGGGCACGGGCGTACGCACAGGCAAGCGGCGACAGCTCCATTTCGGCGGGGACGTGGTACATCTGACGCAGGACCTCGTCCAGCGGCAGACCGACCGCCGCGCCGGCAGGCGACACGTGTTTAAAGGAGGTGGCGGCAGGCAGACCGGTCGCGGCCTTCAGCTCACGCACCAGCTGGATGCTGTTGAGCGCATCCAAAAAATTGATGTAGCCCGGCTTGCCGTTTAAAACGGTGACCGGCAGCTCGGAGCCGTCCGCCATAAAAATACGGGAGGGCTTCTGGTTGGGGTTGCAGCCGTATTTGAGCATCAATTCGTTCATCGGTCGTTTCCTCCTTCAGATGGCTTGGTACTGGTTGATGATGACGTCCTTGTAGTTGCCCGATTTGAGGTCGATCGCACGGACAAACAGGCTGACGCGGTTATCGGGATTGAGCGACGCCCACAGCTTCTTGGCGAACGCCTTGGGATCGGCGGTGTCGATCTCCACGCGCATCGGCTCGCCGGCAAAGCTGGGCAGCGGATTGCCGTTGCCCATATAGGTGCTGATAAAGCGACCCTCGCCGGACAGCGGCTCGGCGTAGTCGAAGGTGTAGCGCAGCACACTGCGCTCGTCCCCTTCGTTGGATTTCAGAATGGACATTTTGAAACCGCCGGTGAAATTGTCCACCGCCGCGCTGATACGGGGGGTCCAGTTGGGACGGTCGTCCTCAAAGGTACGGGAGGACAGCGCCGCCTCGAAGCTGTAGCCGGGGAACGCACCGGCCATCATATAGTCGCAGATGGTGTCGGTCTGGTCGCCGTTGGTGACCACCGAGGTGCGTCCCACCGTGCGGACGGGGTTATAGATGATGAGATGCGGATCCTCCAGCTTGGCAGGATCGGCTGCCACCGTGCGGATGCCGCCGTCGATCGGCTCAAACACGCGGTTGCGCGAGTTGGAGCTGCGCCCCATAATCCAGTAGCCGATCATCGCCTTGTTGCCACGGGGGGAACGACCCACCACGATGCCGCGACCGGGATATTCGTTTTGCTGCAGATAGTCGTACAGATCCATTTTCATAGCGGTTTCTCCTCTTTATAACTCGCCGTTGCAGATCATCGCGATCGCTTGCGGCAGGATTTTCCATTCGGCTTGCTCCATCACTCGCTTTTGCAGAAGTTCGGGGGTATCATTTGGTAAAACCTCCACCGCTTTCTGCAGCAGGATAGGGCCGCCGTCACATTCTTCGTTGACGTAATGCACCGTTGCGCCGGTCACCTTACAGCCGCGTTCCAGGCAAGCCTGATGCGGACGCAGCCCGTACATACCCGCTCCGCAAAAGCTCGGGATGAGGGCAGGATGGACGTTGACGATGCGGTTGGGATACGCCGCGATGACCGACGGTCCCAGCACCGACAGAAAGCCGGCCAGCACCACCAGATCGATCGCGTGCTCTTTCAGCACGGCGGTCAGCGCTTGGTCAAAGGCGACCGAATCCGCAAAGCTCTTGCGGCTGACCACCACGCTCTTGACCCCTGCTGCCGCGGCGCGTTCCAGCGCGTAGACCTCCGGCTTGCTGGATACCACCAGCGTCACCTTGCCGTTGGGGTTTTCCCCTCGCGCCTCGCTGTCCAAAATGGCCTGCAGATTGGTGCCGCCACCCGAAACCAAGACCGCGATGTTCAGCACAGGATGACCCCCTCTTCGGACTCGGTCAGCTCACCGAGGACGTAGGCGTCGATGCCGTTGGCTTTCAGCGTCGCCACCGCGCGGTCGGCATCCTCGGGAGCGACCACGGCGGTCATACCGACGCCCATATTGAAGGTGTTGAACATATCCCGTTCGGGAATGCCGCCCTGCTGCTGCAGCAGGTGGAAGATCGGGAGGGTACGCACCGCGGATTTTTCGATCTTGGCGGAAAGACCCTTCTTCAAGCAACGCGGAATGTTCTCGTAAAAACCGCCGCCGGTGATGTGGGCCACACCCTTGACGGTCAGTTCCTCCATCAGCGCCAGCATCGGCTTGACGTAGATCTTGGTCGGGGTGAGCAGGCTCTCGCCGAGGGTCATTCCCAGCTCCGCCACATACGGATTCCAGTTTTCGCCGCCGATGTTAAACACCTTACGCACCAGCGAGAAGCCGTTGGAATGCACGCCGGTGGACGGCAACGCAATGATCGCGTCGCCGGCTTTCATCACGGATTTATCCAGCAGCTTGGAGCGATCCACCGCGCCGACGGTGAAGCCGGCGAGGTCGTATTCGTCCACCGGATAGAAGCCGGGCATTTCGGCGGTCTCGCCGCCGACCAGCGCCGCGCCGGCCTGCACGCAGCCGTCTGCCACACCGGAGACGATCTGCGCGATCTTTTCGGGAACCAGCTTGCCGCAGGCGATGTAATCGAGGAACAGAAGCGGCTTGGCGCCGGCGCAAAGCACGTCGTTGACGCACATCGCCACGCAGTCGATACCGACCGTGTCGTGCTTGTCCAGCAGGAACGCCAGCTTCAGCTTGGTGCCGACGCCGTCGGTGCCGGATACCAGCACCGGACGGGTCATACCGGTCATATCCAGTTCAAACAAACCGCCAAAGCCGCCGATGTCGCAATCGGCGCCGGCCGTCATCGTACGGGCGACGTGCTCTTTCATCAGTTTGACCGCCGAATAACCTGCGGTCACGTCCACGCCGGCAGCGGCGTAGCTATCGGATTTCGAAATGCTCATAAATCAATCTTCCTTTCCGTTCCAGCAATAGGTGCACAGGCAATCTGCCGGCAGACCGATCGCGTTGATGATGCCCTCCAGCGTCTGGAATTCCAGAGAGGCAAAGTGAAATTTCTTACAGATGGCTTCGCGGAGCTTCCGTCCCCGCTCGGTCGAGCGGTCGCTGTACTCCTCAATATGCTGCAGGCCCTCTTCCCCCTCCAGCGCCACGATGGTCCGACGGGCGATCAGCTCCATCGGGTCGTTGGAACGGGAGAAGTTGAGGTATTTGCAGTTGTACATAATGGGCGGACACGCCGAACGCATATGCACTTCCTTGGCGCCGTTGTCGTACAGGAAGTCCACCGTTTCTTTCAGCTGCGTGCCGCGGACGATGGAATCGTCCACAAACAGCAGGCTCTTGTCCTGAATCAACTCGTGGACGGGAATCTGCTTCATTTTCGCGACGCGGTTGCGCTGCTTCTGGCTGGTCGGAGTAAAGCTGCGCGGCCAGGTCGGGGTGTATTTGATAAACGGACGCGCAAACGGAATCTTGCAGCGGTTGGCGTAGCCGATGGCGTGCGGTGTACCGCTGTCCGGAACGCCGCCGATGTAGTCGATTCCCTCCAGCAAGCCGTCCGCCGCATCCGCCGCCGCCATAATTTCGCCGTTGCGGTACCGCATCAGCTCCACGTTGACCCCCTCGTAGGCGGAGGTGGAGTAGCCGTAATACGACCACAGGAAGGAGCAGATCTTTTTCTTCGGCTGCGGCGGGCACAGGACGGTCAGGCTGTCAGCCGTCAGCTCCACCACCTCGCCGGGGCCAAGCTCTTTTTCGTCCTCATAGCCGAGTTTTTTGTAGGCAAACGATTCAAAGGAGGCGCAATAGCCTTGCTCACCCTTGCCGATGAGCACCGGAATGCGGCCGTAGTAATCACGGGCGGCGATCAGGTTGCCGTTGTCCCGCAAAAGGAGAATGCTCGCCGAGCCATCGATGGCGGTCTGGGCATAACGGATGCCCTCCGCCATACTGTCCTTCAGGTTGATCAGCGCCGCGATCAGCTCCACCGTGTTGACCTGGCCGCCGGTCTGAGCGTTGAAGTGACCGCCCGTTTCGGACAGATACCGTCGGATCAGCTCGTCTGCGTTGTTCACCGCGCCGACCAGCGCGATCGCGTAGGTGCCGTGTCGGGAATAGATCAGCAGCGGTTGAGGATCCTGGTCGCTGATGACACCGATGGCCGAGCGACCCTTCATTTCCTCGAACACGTCCTCAAACTTGGTGCGGAACGGGGAATTTTGGATGTTGTGGATCGAGCGTTGCAGACCGATTTCGGGATCAAACGCCGCCAGACCCGCTCGTTTGGTACCGAGGTGGGAATGGTAGTCGGTCCCGAAGAATACGTCCGGGATGGCGTCGGTCTTGCAAACGGCGCCGAAAAATCCGCCCATAGCAATCTCCTTTCTTCAAATAAGGGGTAGGTTTTGGTTAACTTATTTCGCGTTGAGCGCGGCGTCCTTTTTCGCGACCGCCTCCGCCATTTCGATCTTACGGGCGGCGAGCTTGTCCGCCAGCTCCGGCTCGGACAGCGCCAGCATCTGCACCGCCAGCACCGCGGCGTTTTTCGCGCCGTCGATCGCAACGGTGGCGACCGGGATGCCGGACGGCATCATCACGGTGGCCAGCAGAGCGTCCATACCGTCCAGCGCCGCCGATTTCATCGGAATGCCGATGACCGGCAGGGTGGTCGAGGCCGCCAGCACGCCGGCCAGATGCGCCGCCATACCCGCGGCGGCAATGATCACGCCG
This sequence comes from Clostridia bacterium, assembly GCA_017387165.1. GTDB lineage: Bacteria > Bacillota > Clostridia > Oscillospirales > Acutalibacteraceae > RGIG426. The sequence continues at coordinate 7,763 of JAFOFS010000318.1, read as the reverse complement.
AAGCCGTTTTCCCGAGCGGTAGACGAGAAACGGTGCGCCGCTTCGGGCGAGCGATGGGCGCTCATGATGTGCATTTCGTACGGCACGCCGAAGCTGTCCAGCTCCTCCGCCGCCTTACGCACCACGGGCAGGTCGCTGTCGCTTCCCATAATGATGGCTACTTTTTTCATCTTGCATTCCTCCGTTTTTTTGATAAAAACAAACTGCCGCACCTTGCGTGGTGCGGCAGTGATACACTTATGAAGCGGCAATGAGACCCTGGGGGGCGCTCTGCGGCAGGGAGGGGCAGACGCGGTGCTTCCGTTTGTTCATCAAAACAAAGCGCACGGCGATCCCTCCTTTTATAAAATCTACTCTTATTATAAAGAAAAGCCCTTGCTTTTGCAAGGGCTTTTTTGCAATTTATCAAAAATCGGACCTTTTGATAACGACGCACCGATTCCGGTCGGAATTTTGTGCATTGTTACGACTCGGCGGGTTCCTCTTCCTGCTCCGCCGCTTCCGTGAGGGTGCCGTCCTCCGCCACCGCCATCATTTGGATGTCGGCGCGGCAGTATTTGCGGATATCGCGCATACGGAAGCCGTCGTTTTCCCCGATAAAGGTGATCGCCATACCGTGCCGACGGGCACGACCCGTCCGACCGATGCGGTGGAGATAATACTCGTTCTCATCGGGAATGTCGTAGTTGAACACCGCTTCGACGTCGTCCACGTCAATGCCGCGGGCAGCGACGTCGGTCGCCACCAAAATTTCAAACGAGCCTTTCTTGAAGCCGGCCATCACCTTGTTCCGCTGTCCCTGCGGCAGATCGCCGTTTAAGTAATCGCAGGAGCGCCCGTGGCGCTTGAGACGTTCGCCCAGCACGCGAACGGTCGCTTTCATATTTGCGAACACGATCACGCGTTTCAGTTCCAGCGCATCGATGATCTTTTCCATATCCTCCAGCCGCTGCTGTCCCTGCGAGCGAATGCCGATCTGGCGGATGTTGGGACGGTTGTCCCCCTCCGCCTGCACCTCGATCTGCACGGCGGCACGCTGGTATTCCCACGCCACGTCCATCACGTCACGGGAGATGGTCGCGGAGAACATCAGCACCTGCGTGTCTGCCGGCGTGTGATCCAAAATCTTCCGCACGTCACGGATAAAGCCCATTCGCAGCATCTCGTCCGCCTCATCCAGCACAGCGGTGTACACGTTGTCGATGTACACGTTGCGACGGCTCATATGATCCAGCAGGCGACCGGGGGTCGCCACCACGATGTGCGGATGCTTGGCCAACGCCGCCACCTGCGTGTTCATCGACTGACCGCCGTAGATCGCGGTGATGCGGACGTCGGGGCGGTACATCGCCAGGCGGCGCATATCCTCCGCGATCTGCACGCACAGCTCACGGGTCGGGCAGAGAATGAGCGCCTGCACGTCCTTCATATCGGTGTTCAGGCTTTCGATCAGCGGAATGCCGAACGCGCAGGTCTTGCCGGTGCCGGTCGGCGCTTTCGCGATGACGTCCCGTCCGTCCATAATCGGCCCCATCGCACGGGACTGAATGGGGGTCGGGGTGGTAAAGCCCATTTTCTTGAGCGCCTTGAGCGTCTCGGGTTGAACACCGAGCTGCTCGAAGCTCTCCGCGTCGGTGATTCCCTGCACCGCTTCGGGCAAGGACTCGTTTACTTGATTTTTCGGTTCCATAGTTCCTCCAAGATTTACTTCTTGCCGATTTCCACGATGGTCACACCCATCTCGCCCTCGCCGAACGTGCCGAGTCGGAAAGACTTGACGTTCGGATGATGGCGCAGACGGGCGTGCACCGCCGCACGCAACGCGCCGGTGCCTTTTCCGTGAATAACCGTTATGACGCCGATGCCTCCCAGCACCGCGTTGTCGATGGCTTGATCCAGCGCCAGCACGCCGTCGTCGGTGTACATACCGCGCAGGTCCACTTCGGTGCCTGCCGCCCGTTCCATCCGCGATTCCAGCTGACCGCCGGTGCCGTTTTTCCGCCCCGTAGCCGGGCGGCGACCGCTCGGCGGCGCTTTTTTCGGCGGCTCGGACAGTTTCAGATCGGACAGCGGCACACGGGTGCGGATGATGCCGACTTGCACCTCCACCTGACCGTTGGCATCGGCAAGCGCCAGCACCGTGCCGACCTTATCGATATCCCGCAACAGCACGCTGTCCCCCACCTTGAGCGGTCGGGGCAGAACGTAGCCGTCGGTCGGCTTTTGTCCGACCGGATCGGCCGCCTCCTCCATCTTGTTGAGATGGCGGCGCAGCTCGGCGCGACCCTGCTGCAGCTTGGAGGCAAACTCCGCCGCATCCTTTTGCTTGCGGAGCTTTTCCAACTCCTCCATTACGAAATCCGCATCGCGACGGGCGCGGCTGACGATACGCAGCGCCTCCTCGCGGGCATTTTCCAAAATCTGCCCCCGTTCCTCCTCGGCGCGGCGGGCACGGGCGGCGGCCTCCGATTCCTCCACCTCCGCATGGGCGCGGAGAGCGTTGGCCTCCTCCAGTTGTTTTTCCAGCTGTTGGCGGCGTTCCTCCAGTCGCACCACCACTTCCTCCAGTCGTCGGTCGTCCCCCGATACCAGCTCACGGGCGCGGTTGACGATCTCACGGGGCATCCCGAGGCGGTCGGTGATGGCAAACGCATTGGAGCGACCGGGCACCCCCACCAGCAAGCGGTAGGTCGGGCGGAGGGTCGCCACGTCAAATTCGCAGCTGCCGTTTTCCACGCCGGCGGTCTGGATGGCGTACGCCTTCAGCTCCGCGTAGTGGGTGGTAGCGGCGATACGGGCGCCCTGCATCCGCAGCTGTTCCAGAATGGCGATCGCCAGCGCGGCGCCCTCGATCGGGTCGGTACCCGACCCCAGCTCGTCGATCAGCACCAGCGTGCGGTCGTCCGTTTCCTGCAGAATGCGGATGATGTTGACCATATGCGACGAGAAGGTGGAGAGGGATTGCTCGATGGATTGCTCGTCACCGATATCCACCAGCACGCGGTCAAACAGCGATACGGTCGAGCCGCTGTCCACCGGCGGCAGCAGACCGCACATGGTCATCAGGGTCAGCAGACCGATGGTTTTGAGGGTGACCGTTTTACCGCCGGTATTCGGACCGGTGATGACGAAGGTATCGTACGTTCCGCCCAGCTCCACGTCGATCGGCACGGCGGTCTTGGGATCGAGCAGCGGATGACGCGCGTGGCGCAGCTTGAGGTATCCGTTCTCGGTCAGGGTCGGACGGGTGGCTTTCATTTTATACGCCAGCTGTCCCTTTGCAAACAGCAAATTCAGTTCCATCAACGTGTCGTAGCCGTAGCAGAGCAGATCGGCGCGTTCTCCGACCGCCGCAGACAGCGCCGCCACGATACGTTCGATCTCCGCCTGCTCCTTTGCCTCCAGCACGCGGATCTCGTTGTTGGCTTCCACCACCGCCATCGGCTCGATAAACACGGTCGCGCCGGTGGAGGAGGTATCGTGCACCAGACCGGGGATCTCGCTGCGGCATTCCGCTTTCACGGGGACGACAAAGCGACCGCCGCGCTGGGTGACGATGGCGTCCTGCAACGCCTTTTGGTAGGTAGTCGAGCGGATCAAGCCGTCCAGATGATCACGCACACGCTGCGAGGCGGCGCGGATACGGCGGCGGATGGCCGCCAGCTCGCCGGAGGCGTTATCCGCCAGCTGCTCGTCCGACAGGATGGAGGTGGTGATGGTTTCCTCCATCCGCTTATCCGCGGTCAGCAGCGCAAATTGTTCGTCGAGGCAGGTTTCGGTCTCGGCGGCGCGGGCGCGCCACTCCTTCACCGAGCGGATAACCCGCAACACCTCCGCGACGTTACGCAGTTCGGGTAACGATAATATACCCCCTGCTTCCGCACGACGCGCCGCGTTTTTGACCGGCTGCATCTGCCCGAACGAGGGAGAGCCGATCGCCGCCATCAGACGACAGATCGCCTCGGTTTCATCCAGCCGACGGGTCACCTCACCGAGATACGGCGACGGGCGCAGGGCATGCGCCAGCTCACCGGCGTCGGGACAGGTGGTCTCCGCCGCCAGCAGGCTCAAAATCTTATCCAGTTCCAACGCCCGATAATGGTGATCCATACGCGCTCCTTATGTATTATTTGACGCTGTTGTAAAACTCCAGCGTATGAAAGCCGCGACCGAGGCAGGTCAGCAGAAAGTGTTCGCTGGCCGCCGCCAACGGCGTCAGGCTTTCGGGTGACAATTTGAAAGAAAACAGCTTGTCCTCCGCTGCTTCGGCGAGGTATCGCCACGCGGCGACCGCCCCGGCGGTCAGCGGCAGGTTGTCGATGGCAGGCGCGCCGTGTTCGGTACAAAGCAGCGTGCCGCGGAGGGGTTGCAAAAACATACCCCCCTCTTGCTTTCCGCAGACCGCACAGCCGGATAAATCGGGGCAATAGCCGGCCTGACGGAGCAGCCGTTGCTCCACCGTCACCTTGAGCAGCGTCGCGTCGCGACTGCCCTCCGACAGAAAATGAAGCGCGTTTAACAGCAGCCGCAACGACTCCTCGGCAGGCTCCTCACGAGGCGCCAGCACCCCGGCCAACTCGCAAAAATACTGCGCCAGCGCCACCTTGGCCATATCCGCGCGCAGTTCGAAAAACACCCGTTGCGGCTTGGCGTCGGTGACGATCCATTTGTTTTTTCCCTCGGTCAGCGTGAGGGTGGAGTAGGTCAGCAGCGACGTGCCCGAGCCGCTGCGGCTGGTGATCTTGCGAGCGCCGCGCACCGACGCCTGTACCACGCCGCATTCACGGGTCAACGCCGTGATAAAGCGGTCGTTCTCACCGATTCGATTGTTCTCCCGAATGATCAGGGCATCGGTTTTGATCGGCATAGCGCAGACCTTCTCCTTCCACCGACGCGATCGCTCCGCGATAGTGCAGATAATCCTCGATCTTGCCGGTTTGTTCAAAGCGTTTCCATTTCTCATCCCGTTCCATCGTCACACCCCCCTGCTGACAGTTTGTGCAGCTGAACGGGAAATGTTACGGGGGGAGGTTATGGAAATTTTTGTTAAATGCGATAACCGAGCTGGTTTAAGATCGACTGGCGGTCACGCCAATCCTCCTTGACCTTGACCCAGCACTGAAGGTTGACCTTGGCGCCGAACAGCGATTCCATCTGCAGACGGGCGCCGGTCGAGATCTGTTTGAGCATCGCGCCTTTTTTGCCGATGATGATGCCCTTATGGTTTTCGCGTTCGCAGAGGATGGTCGCCTCCACGCCCAGCACCACCGCGCCGTCGCGGTTTTCCCGCTCCACGAGCGGTTCCACCATCACCGCCACGCCGTGCGGCACCTCCTGCCGCAGCAGGCGCAGCATCTGCTCACGCACCAGTTCGCCTGCCAGCGCCGATTCCGGCTGATCGCTGGTCGCGTCGGCCGGGAAGAAATGCGGACTTTCAAACGCATACTCCGACAGCTTATCCAGCAGGCCGTCCAGACCGTCGCCGGTGTGAGCGGAAACGGGATACAGATCGTCAAAGCCGTGGCGATCCTTCCACGCCGCCAGACAGGCGAGCAGGTCGGTCTTTTCCTCCACCGCGTCCACCTTGTTGATGGCCAACACGGTGGGCAGCTCCGCTGCTTTCAGCTTGCCGAGCAGGTCCTCCTCCGGCACGCGGATCTCGGGGGTGGGCTCCACCACCATCAACGCCGCGTCCACGCCGCTCATCGCCTCTTCGATGGATTTTGCCATAAAATCACCAAGACGCGAATGCGGCTTCAGCACGCCGGGGGTATCCAGAAACACCAGCTGGGTCTCCCCACGGGTGACCACGCCCATAATACGGGTACGGGTGGTGTGGGGCTTATCCGAAACGATCGCTACTTTTTTGCCGACGAAGGCGTTGAGCAGCGAGGATTTGCCGACGTTGGGGCAACCAACGATCGCAATAAACGCACTTTTCGTCATATCAGACCTCTTCCGTCACGTAGGACGCATCACGCGGAAGACCGACGCGGGTCATCACCGCTTCTTCCTTTTCACGCATACGCACCGCTTCGATGCCGCCGTTTACGTGGTCGTACCCGAGCAGGTGCAGCATCGAATGGGTGGTCAGGTAACCGACCTCGCGCTGCAGCGAATGACCGAAGTTCTCCGCCTGCTCCTCCGCGCGTTCCAGCGACAGCACGATGTCGCCCAGCATTTTCGCGCCGGTGGCAGGATTCACGTCGTAAGTACCGTCCTCGCCCAGCGGAAAGGACAACACGTCGGTGGCCTGATCGATGTCGCGATGCGCCGCGTTGATCTCACGGATCTGCTCGTTATCGACGATGGAAACCTCCACCTCGGCGTCCCCTTCAAACTGCTCCAGCACCAGCGTGGCGTGACAACAGCGGCGGATGATCATCCGCATACCGGTCGGGATCTTCACCGTTTTCTGCTTGTTGACAATGTTTACCTTGATTTTTTCCGACTTTTCCATCGTCGTCCCTCCACCTTTCACTTTTTCTTCTTTTTGGCTTCTTCATATTTCGCGTACGCCTCCACGATGCTCTGCACCAGATGGTGACGCACGACGTCTTTCTTGTTGAGTCGGCAGATGGCGATATCCTCCACGCCGCCGAGCACCCGTACCGCCTCGCGCAGACCGCTTTTGCTGCCGTCGGGCAGGTCGATCTGCGTGTCGTCGCCGGTCACCACCATACGGGAGTTGAAACCGAGACGGGTGAGAAACATCTTCATCTGCTCGGGGGTGGTGTTTTGCGCTTCATCCAAAATAATGAAGCTGTCGTCCAGCGTCCGTCCGCGCATATACGCCAGCGGCGCGATCTCGATTGCTCCGCGTTCGAGGTATTTCTGGTAGGTTTCCGCCCCCAGCATCTCAAACAGCGCGTCGTACAACGGGCGAAGGTACGGATCCACCTTTGCCTGCAGGTCGCCCGGCAGGAAGCCGAGGCGCTCGCCTGCCTCAACCGCCGGACGGGTCAGGATGATGCGGCTGATCTGCTTGGAACGGAATGCCGCCACCGCCGTCGCCACCGCCAGATAGGTCTTACCCGTACCGGCCGGACCGATACCGAGGGTGATGGTGTGGCTGCCGATCGCCTCCACGTACTGCTTTTGGCCGAGCGTCTTCGGCTTGATCGGTCGTCCCTTTGCCGTGATGGTGATGCTGTCGCCCGCCAGACTCGCGACGCCGTCGTCGCCGCCCTCGTCCACCAGCGTCATCACGTATCGCACCTGCTGCTCACCGAGCGCTTCACCGCGACCGATCAGCTGCATCAGTCCGTCAATGGCACGGGAGGCACGGTCAACCGCCAGCTCCTCACCGACAATCTTCAGTTCCCCTCCGCGGACGGTGACGTCCACGCCGTAGTGGGACTCGATGCGGCGCATATTTTCATCAAAATTGCCAAACAGCATCATCGTATCGTCGAGATGCTCAATTCGTATTTCCCGTACTGCCATCGGCTTCTCCTTTCGTTTGGCTCCCTATTTGTCCAATTTTGTATTATAGCATACAAATCGCGCCCTCGCAACCTTTTTAATGGAAATTTTTGCGGACGCCGTAGGGGCGAACTGCGTTCGCCCGTCTTTAACACCCCTCTCCGTCACGCTTCGCGTGCCACCTCTCCCCAAGGGGCGAGGCAAGGTTCGGTAGCCGCAGGTTTGTGCGGGGCGTACGCACAATCTTTCTTGGCCCCCTCACCGAGGGGGCTGTCGAGCGGATGCGAGACTGGGGGAGTTTGACCTTTAACACTCCCTCCGTCGGCTACGCCGACACC
>JAFOFS010000317.1 GCA_017387165.1 Clostridia bacterium | reverse complement strand
GTTTCATCCGGTTTCCTCTCCCTTTTTTCAATATCCGTATACAGTTTCCGCTTCGCCCGGATCTTCTGTATTTGCGCTCATTATAGCACAGCGTTTTGCAAAAGACAAGCCGTTTTTTGTGTTTCACGACAGAAAAATGCCGTAAAAATCGCAAAAATTACATTCTCACATGGTGACAATTCCAAGGGAATGTGATATAATATAAGCTATGATAGACTGCCCGTATATTGGTAAAGTTGCGTGCAGCGATCGATTTGCAGGTGGACAAACCGCGCAAGGCGGGAGAATCCACGCTGAGAACAGGAGAACTACCATGCTGAAAACAGAAAAGACCAGTGTCATGAACATGGAAAACGCGATCCGCGGGGCGCGCAACCCGATGAATTCATGGGCGAAATCCGACAGTTTCTTTGACAGCAAAGGCAACTTCATTCTCGGCGAGAACGACCTCGCACTCGCCGTTAAGCTCTGCACCGCCGGCAGCGATCACCGGAAATTTATCCGCCAGATCTTCGTTTCGGTCGACATCACCGCGCCGCTTTATTGGTGGAAGGAATTTGACACCTATAAGGTCGGCACCGTCGCCAACTCAACCAGCACGATGCACAAGATTCACACCAAACCGATTGAAGTTTCCGACTTCAGCACCGATCAGATGACCGGCGAAAGTTTGACGCGCTTTGAATCCTACATCGCCTATCTGGAGCTGCTGCGCGGCCGTTACACCGAAACCGGCGACCGTATCTGGTGGGACGATCTGATCCAGTTGCTGCCCTCCAGCTACAATCAGATGCGCACGGTGACGATGAACTACGAAAACCTGCGCAATATGTACCACGCCCGCGTCCGTCACAAGCTCGCCGAATGGCACGTGCTGTGCGATTGGATCGCCTCGCTGCCCTATGCGCAGGAGCTGATCATCGGTTCGGTGCGCCAGTAAGCGAAATTCTTATATTTTCAGAAAAGAAGGCAAAGTAAAATTATGTATCTCTTTGACGTCCACGTTCACACCGCCGAGGTCAGCCATTGTGCACACCTGCCCGCCGCGCAAACCATCGATATCTACGCCGATCTCGGCTATTCCGGTGTTTGCATCACCGACCATTACAGCCAGGACGCTTTGTACAAGGATATTCAGGAACCCATCTGGGAGAAAAAAATCGCGGCCTACCAGCGCGGTTACTATCTCGCCAAGGAACAGGGCGAGAAGCGCGGCCTGACCGTTTTGTTCGGCATGGAAATGCACGTTGCCGACTATCCGGACAATGAATACCTCGTTTACGGCCTGACCGCAGATTTCGTGGCCCAAAACAAAGACCTTTGGCAGTACACGCTCCCGGAGTTCCGCGAGATCGCCAACGCCAACAACGCGATGATCTTCCAGGCACATCCCTTCCGCAAGAACATGGTGCTTTCGCCCGCGCACTTGCTCGACGGCATTGAAGCATACAACGGCAACCCGCGCCACAATTCGCGCAACGATTACGCCATCATGACCGCCAAAGTCCTCGGTTACGGCTTGGTTTCCGGTTCCGATTCGCACGATCCGGGCGATGCCGGCCACGGCGGCCTCGCGTTTTTTGAACGCCCGGAGTCGGAGGCGGATCTGGTTCGCCTGTTGCGCTCCAAGCACTACGCTTTGATTACATCTATCGACAAGATTTGATTTGTTTTC
>JAFOFS010000316.1 GCA_017387165.1 Clostridia bacterium | reverse complement strand
GACGTTGTACAAGACGGCATTTTTCAGCCAGTTGGGTGCGTGCATAATCCAACCCTCCGTTTACTCAGCGATCAGTTTCTCCAAAAATGCCTTGGTGGCGAGAATGTCGCGGATCTGCGCGTCGCCTGCGATTTCGCGTTCGATGGTCAGCGGCCCTTCGTAGCCGAGTTCCTTGAGCTTCTTCCAAACGACGGGGAGATTGGCGAGACCTTCGCCGACCTGCACCTCGCATCCGAGTTCCATACCGTTGGTGGGGAACAGACCGTCCTTGATGTGGGTATCCTTCACGTACTTGCCGAACACGTCCAGCGCATCGACGGGAATGCCCATACCGTACAGGTTGAGGTTGGCGGTATCGAAGTTGATGCCGAGGTTGTCGGTGCCGATCTGTTGAATGGCGCGAAGCACCGTGACGGGGGTCTCCTGCCCCGTTTCAAACAGGAAGCACTGGCCGCGACCCTGCATCCGCACCGCCAGCCAGCGAAGCGCCGCAACGGTGGCGATGAAATCGGGATCGGCAGGGGAGACGGGCAGGAAACCGACGTGGGTCGCCATCTGCTTGACGCCGATCTTGGCGGTAAACTGCGAGGCCAGATCCAGTTCCTGAATGCGATGGGCGCGATACGCCGCCGGTACCAGACCGATGGTCACCGGACCGCCGGTGAAGTTCCACTCGCACGGACCGGTCCAGCCGGCCCAAAGGGTGGAAACGGTGATGCCGTATTTCTCCATGCAGGCTTTGATGGCCGCCGCATTTTCGTCGGTAAACAGCGAAGTATCCCAGATGCAGACCTGGCAGGAGCCGAGTCCCAGATCCTTCACTTTAGCAAATTCTTTTTCGAGGTCGGTCTCCGCCGACAGGGTAATCAACACGCCGATGGTATTCATAATAAAATCCCCTTTGTATTGGTGTTTTGGTGTGCTTTCATCATAGCACAACTGTACAGGAAATACAATCGTTTTGTTGCAAAAAACGCAAAAGTATCAAAAGAAAGGAAGAAAAGGTTACTTTCACCTCAAAAAAAACGACCAACCTCAAACGAGGATGGTCGTAAAGTGCTATTTTCCGCAGACGATGCGGACGATGTCGCGAGCGGCAAACGGATTGATGGTGGCGCGCTGCGCTTGGCGCATGGCGGTCGCCGCCGTCGGATCGTGCGCCAGCTTGAGCGCGTATTCCACTGCCTGCTCGTCACTGTCGGCGGCAAGGGACAGACCGTGCGTGCCGAAAAAGCGGACGTTGTCCGTCTCGCATCCGGGAATCTCGCGGACGTGTACCAGCGGCACGTTGGCGACCGCCGCCTCGGTGCTGGATAATCCGCCCGGTTTGGTGATGAGCACGTCGGCGGCTTTCATATACAGATTGACCTCGGTGGTAAACGGAATGGCGCGCACCGCGCCGTTTTTGCCGTACCGCCCCTCGATCTTCTGGCGGAGATCCTCGTTCTTACCCACCATCACGCAGGCAAACGCCTCTCCGCCGGCGGCCTCCACCACCTTGTCGCACAGCTTGAGCATCGGCTCACAGCCGACGCCGCCGGTCATCACCAGCAGCATCTTTTTGTCCTGCGGCAGATCGAGATATTCCCGCGCCTCTGACTGCGGCATGGTTTCGGCAAACGCCGCCCGTACCGGAATGCCGGTCGGATGGATGATGGTCGGATCGATGCCCTTTTCCGCCAACGCCTCCGCCAGCTCGGGATGGGACGCAAAGTACCCGTCCTGCTTGCTTTCGGCGGTAAACGGATAGACGGTGTAGTCGGTCATCACCCCGTAAAACGGGATGTCCAGACCGGTGGTTTTGCGGACACCGGCCATCGCCTCCATACCGAACAGATGCACGCTGATGACCGCATCAAAGCCGTTGTCCACGACGTAATCGTGCAGCTTTTTGGCGTACCCTGCGCGTAAGTAATAGACCGGACTGCTGACCTTGGTCTCGCTGATGATATCGGCGGTTTTATACATCACACCGAACGCCTTCGGCGTGTGCTTGATAAGCGAATTGTAGGCGTTGGAGGTGGTCTTTTCGATCCATTCGCTGAGGAAGGACAGGGGATCCACCTTGACGTTTTCGATGCCGCGCCGTCCAAGCTCCTCCGCAATGGCACGGGCGGCGCTGTTATGCCCCTCGCCCGTGTTGCAACTGAGCAGCAGAACCTTCATTCGTTCGTCACCTCTTACAGAAGATGCGCCCGCAATTCCTCGGGAGAGGCAGGGGAGAGATCGACGGGAGCAATGTCCAGTACCGTCTTGCAGCCCTGCTCGCCACGGGCGTTCAGTCGAGCTACCGCACGGGCGTATGCCACCAGCACGGAAGCGGTGAATTCGGGGTTGGAATCCAGCTTGAGGCTGTACTCGATGACGTGGGTCGCGCCGCCGGCCGTCTGACCGACGCGGATGACCCGACCACCGTGAGGAATGCCCTTATGCTTGGCGTCCAACTCCTCCTGCGAGATAAAATGTACCGTGGTATCGTAATCCGCAAAATACTTGGGCATGGTTTTGATCTGTTGCTCGATCGCCGCCAAATCGGCGCCTTCCTTGGCCACCACATAGCAAAGCCGCGTGTGCTTTTCGCGAGTGGTCAGCTCCGGCTGCTCACCGCGACGCACCGCGTCCACCGCCGCCTCGACGGGGCAGGTGTACTGACGGGCGTCCGCCACGCCCTCGATGCGGCGGATGGCGTCGGAATGTCCCTGACTGACGCCCTTGCCCCAGAAGGT
>JAFOFS010000315.1 GCA_017387165.1 Clostridia bacterium | reverse complement strand
CGCGCCCGCGTGGCGGAGGGTCGCTGGCATCTGGTCGGCGGCTGGTGGCTGCAGCCGGATTGCAACCTGCCGGCAGGGGAGAGCTTTGCCCGTCACGCGTTGCTGACCCAGCGGTATTTCAAGGAAAAATTCGGGGTGACCGCCACCACCGGCTACAACGTCGATTCGTTCGGTCACAACGCCAACCTGCCGATGATTCTGCGTCACGGCGGCTTGAAAAACTACGTGTTTATGCGCCCAATGCCGCACGAAAAAGAACTGCCGGACAATTTGTTCCGCTGGCAGTCGGCGGACGGCAGCGAGGTGACCGCCTGGCGCATTGCCGAATTTTACAACATCGGCAGCGTCGGAAACTTTTGGGAAGACCCCATTGAGGTGTTCCGTCGCGTCGAAGGCAATTTCAGCGGCGACGGCATGGCGTTTTACGGCGTGGGTAACCATGGCGGCGGCGTGACCATCGACCTGCTCAACCGTATGCATGCGGAGCTCGGGGACAACTACGTCTATTCCGATCCCGACCGTTTCTTTGAGGAGCAGGTAGGGCGCGAGCTGCCACTGGTCGCAGAGGATCTGCAGTTCCACGCCAAGGGCTGCTACGCCGCCTACAGCGAGATCAAGCGCCAGAATCGCGCAGGCGAGCAGGCGCTGCTGGCCACCGAGCGGCTGTCGGTGCTTTCCCGTGAGACCATCGGTACGGCGTATCCTGCCGCCGAGATGACCCGTGCCTGGAAAAACGTGCTGTTTAACCAGTTCCACGACGTGCTGGGCGGCTGCTCCATTCGGGATGCGTATCCGGATGCCGCCGTGTTGCACGGCGAGACGATGGCGATCGCCGCCCGTCAGCAGAATGTGGCGGTACAGCAGATCTCCTGGAATATCGATACGACCGGTGATTTTCCGTATCAGGGCGCTCTTTCGTGGCCGGAAGCGGAACGCATCGGTACCCCCCTCGTGGTGTTCAATCCGCATCCGCATCCCGTGCGGCAGGCGATCCACCTGCACAAATTGCCGTGTGAGGTGACCGACGAAAACGGCACGCCGGTTACGCTGCAGGTGGTGCGTGATGCCAAGAATCTGTGGCCGGACGAAAAGAACCGTTGCGGCGTCATCTTCGAGGCGGAGGTGCCGGCTCTCGGCTGGCGGATGTATCGGATGCGGATGGAGTGCGACAAGCACGAATATGCCTCTCCGTTTACCGTTACCGAAACGGGTATGGATAACGGTATTTTGCGGGTGTCCTTCGATCCCACCACGGGCGAGCTTTTGGAACTGACCGACCTGCGGAGCGGCAAGGCGGTGGTGACCGACAGCCACACCCGTCTGTTTGACGATACGCCGTACGACACCTGGGCGCACGGTATGAATGCTTATGAAAACGAGCTGCCCTGTGAAGTGAGCGGCACGGTGCGTTGCATTGAGCAAGGTCCGCTGCGTGCTACCTTCCGCGTGGAGCAGCGTTTCGGCGAAACCACCCTGCTGCGTGACTACTCGCTGACGGCGGGAAGTGACGAGCTGCGGGTCAAGGTGGTGGCCGATTTCCGCGAAAAACTGCGGGTGCTGAAATTCGGCTATGCCGCCGAAAACGGCGGTTTGCGTTGTCAGATTCCGTTTGGCAGCGTCGAGCGTACCGCCGACGGCGCGGAGCACGCCTGCACCGGCTGGATGGCGCTGGGCGGTTTGGGACTCACCACCGACAGCAAATACAGCTTCTCCGCACGGGATAACGAATTGCAGTTGACGGCGCTGCGCAGCACCACCTTTGCCGACCACTGCGCGCAGCGGGACGAATTCTGCGAGTATGCGGATCTCGGGGAATCGCGCTTTGCCTACACCCTGTTCCCGTTTTCGACCGAGGCGGACGCCGCCCGTCGTACCGTGTCGCTTTGCACGCCGCTGACGGTGGTCACCGAGACCTTCCATAAGGGCTCGCTGCCGACGTCGTTTAGCGGTCTGTCGGTGTCGGAGGAAAATATTCTGGTGACTGCGGTGAAGCCGAGCGAGGACGGCAACGGCATCGTCGTACGCCTGAACGAAACGGCCGGACGGGATACGACCGCACAGCTGACGCTGTTCGGAACGGCGTATACGATCGCTATGCCGCACCACGGCGTCAAGACGTTGCTGGTGAAGGACGGCACCGTAATCGAAACGAACTTTATGGAATGGTAATATCATTCAAAACGAGGTGTGTTATGACCGAACAACTGTTGCGGCGCACTTGGGTCGAGATTGACCTGGATGCGTTGACCTATAACTTCCGCCGTATCCGCGGCGGTCTGTCGGACGGTTGCCGCGCGATGGCGGTGGTCAAGGCAGATGCCTACGGTCACGGGGCGGTGGAATGCGCCTGTGCGCTGGCGGAGGCCGGCGCCGATTGGTTTGGCGTTTCCAATCTGGAGGAGGCGATCCAGCTGCGACTGGCCGGTCTCACCCAGCCGATGCTGATTTTGTCCTACACCCCTCCGCAGGAGGCGGCGCGTCTGGCGCAGTACGGTGTCACCCAAACGGTGACCGGCGGGGCCTACGCCCGTGAGCTGTCGGCGGCGGCGACCGCCGCCGGTGTGACGGTGGACGTCCACGTGGCGGTGGATACCGGTATGATGCGCGTCGGCTTTTTGTACAGCGACCCGGAGCGGGATGCCGCTTCGGTGGACGAGGTGGAGGCCGCCTGCCGCCTGCCGTCGCTGTCTGCAACCGGTCTGTTCACCCACTTTGCGGTGGCGGACGAGGAGGACGGCGAAGCGTTCACCCGTCGTCAGTTTGGTCTGTTCACCTCCTTTGCCGAGCAGTTGGAGGCACGCGGCATTGCCTTTGACCTGAAGCATTGCTGCAACAGCGCCGCCACCGTGCGTTTCCCCGAAATGCATTTGGATATGGTGCGCCCCGGCCTGATTCAGTACGGTATGATGCCCTCTGCCTTTTTGCAGCCGCTGCTGCCGCTTTCGCCCGTGATGTCGCTCAAGACCAATGTTTCGCTGGTCAAATGCGTGCCGGCAGGGGAAACGGTCAGCTACGGCCGTACCTATACCGCCGAAACCGACACCCGCGTGGCAACGGTGGCGATCGGCTATGCCGACGGCTACGCCCGTCGCTGCTCCAACCGCGGTCATATGCTTCTCGACGGCGTTCCCGTGCCGGTCATCGGACGGGTGTGTATGGATCAATGTATGTTGGACGTCACCGCCGTTCCGACCGCCAAGGAGGACGACGTGGCGCTCATTTTCGGGCGTGACGGCGGACATTTCCGTCCGGTGGAGGAATACGCCGACGAGTGCGGCACCATCAACTACGAGGTGGTCTGCGACATCGGTCGCCGTGTGCCGCGTGTGTTCGTGCAAAACGGCGAAGCGGTCGGTGTACGCAACGATTTGATTTAAAGGAGGTGCCCTTATGAGTGATTTTATCAAGCTCCCCGTTGACCGTGATATTCAGATCGACTATCTGGTGACGGTGCATTATTTTGAATACAGCAAGGATTTTGCGTTTGATTGCGAGCAACACGATTTTTGGGAACTCGTTTATATGGATAAAGGCGAGGGCACCATTCTGTCGGACGATGTCCGCTATTCGCTGCGGCAGGGGGAGATGTTCTTCCATAAGCCGAACGAATCCCACGCCGCCTTTGCCAACGGCGTCGTGGCGCCGAATATGGTCATTTTGACCTTCGGCTGCAATTCCCCTGCGATGGATTTCTTTAAGCAGAATCAGCGCCTGACGGTCAACGACGCGGAACGCGCCTTGCTCTCCGACCTCATCCGCGAATCCCAGCGCACCTTCTCCACGCCGCTGGGCGACCCGTACACCAAGGGTCTGGAAATTGCGGAGGGGGCCCCCGTCGGCGGTGTGCAGACGGTGGTCAATCTGCTGGAACAGCTGCTGGTGCGGCTGTATCGCCGCTTAAATGCGACCGAGGATAAAGAGGTGCGCCTGCATTCGTCGGTGCGCCTGCGTGTCGAAAACGAGATCGTGCAGCGCATCATCGACTTTATGCGTGAAAACATCGGCAACAACCTGTCCTTTGCGCAGGTGTGCCATTTCTCGGCGCAAAGCTCCACCACCCTCAAGACCATGTTCAAATCCGCGACCGGTCTCGGCGTGATGGAATATTACCGCTTGCTCAAAATTGATGAGGCCAAGCGGATGATGCGTGAGGGCTCCCGCAACATCACCCAGATCGCGGATTGCCTCGGCTACACCTCGGTGCATTATTTCTCCCGTCATTTCAAGCAGGTCACCGGTATGAATGCCAGCGAATACCTGCTT
>JAFOFS010000314.1 GCA_017387165.1 Clostridia bacterium | reverse complement strand
ATATAGTTTAGTTCCTATGTTTCCAATGTATGCTATGTCTGGTGTTAAAGATGTACTTGTTGGATCATTTACAATTATTTATATTATGATGATACATTCTATATTAAAGAGAAATGGAGTAGGTTCTAAAGAAAGGTCAGTCACCTCGGTGGCTGACCTTTTTTATTTCTTTTTCAACGGCATACAAACGACGTAGGTATTGCCATCAAACCGATACGGCTCCGCACCGCTGCCCGTCGCACAGAACAAATGCGTCGGGACGCCGTTTTCGTCAAACAGAAGCGACGGACGCTCCAAATTACCCTGTACCGTACGGCGGCCATCCGCCCAATCCAGCGAACGGGAATAAACCTTGGGCGCAGGCGCCAGTTCAAAGTGGAGGCAATCGTCGCTTTCTGCGTAAAAACCGGCGCCCCACTCCCCCGTCAGCCCTGCCGAGCCGTTCTTGCTGTCATCCTTCGCAATCAGGCAGAACTTGCGGCGATCGGCGTCGTACCAAATAAACGGATCCTCCATATGCAGATCGGTATCCTCGAATTGCAGGATCGGTTGGTCGCACAGGCGGCGGAATTCGCCATCCGGACGATCGGCAATCGCAATGCCCAGCTGCAACGGTTTCCCGATACCGGCGCGAGATTTATAGATCATATACGTGGTACCGTCCGGCAAGATGACCACCGAAGGGTTGGTGGTGATGGTGCAATCCCAATAGCGGCAATCACGCGGCTCAAGGAGCGGCGTGTCGCGACGCACGAATTCACCGTTGATTCCGTCAGCGACCGCCACGCCGATGCGCTTGCGGTTCCACGTTTCGTAGGAATACTCAAGCGAGGGCGGCGCATCAGCGGTCGGAATGTCGCCGCCGTAGGTGGTGCCCATATAATATAAGTAATAACGGCCGTTATACGCTTTCACACAGGTATTGTGGGTATTCATCCCATCGAAGTACTCCCGCCCACGGCGCGGCAGGACCACGCGCTTGAAACGGTACGGGCCCTCGGGGCGATCGGAAACAGCCTCGATCACCTCGCTGTTAAAGACCCAGTTCCAGCCGAAGCCGAGCTCTTTTTTCCAACGGGAGCAGAACAAATGGTATTCTCCCTCTGCCCATACCACCGAGCAATCCCACAGATAGTAATCCTCCATCTCAAAGGCGGTCATCGCCTTATCGGGATAAAAAGCAAAATTTTCAGTCACCGTCTTACCCCCACAAACTCTGCTCATACAAAAGCGGAAGGCCGATCGATTTCGGCATTTCCACCAGCGTATAAAGCGCCTCGCCCTTTTCGTTATAAGCGGAGTGGATGTAATAATACACCTTACCCTCGTATTCAATAAATTCATACGAATACAGCCATGCCAAGCCATCGGTTCCCAGCAGGTCGATGGTGGCGGTTGACGGCTTTTTCAAAGCCAGCACGGTGCGGTCGGCACCCTGCAGATCAAATCGGGTAAATTCCTCCATAACCGCGACGAGAGCCTCATCCAGTTCCACGCCGTTGTGAATCCAATGGCGGTTGTTTGCGTCACGGTAATAGTAAACAACCTCTTCGACAAACGCTTCGGGCGAAAACATATTGCCGTAAATATCCGCAACGATCGGCAGATCGTCGTGGTTTTGCACTTCCCGATAAAAGTTATTGGTAATACCGAGCGCTGTCGCCGGGACTTTGTAAGCAAACAGCGGCTTACCCACCCTTTCGACCTCATACAGCTTCAGTCCGGTGTTTTCGTAGGTCACCCCCTGAACGGTAAAGCGTTCGCTTTGGTGGGTCTTTTGATCGATCATCGGAACACGCGTACCGTCGGGCGTCCAGGCGTTACGACCGAGAATCACCAGCGGCGTAATCAAAAGCACCAGCGCCAGTCCCATTGCGGACAGCTTGATAATCAGCGGTTTGTTCCAACGGAACTTCTTCATACCGCTGAGCTGCCAAATAAGCGCAACCAGGCAGACGAAGGCAGCAACACCGCCAAGTACGGATAAAATAATCAAAAGCGTTTTCATAAGGAATCTCCTGTCAAATGAAAGGGTTAATGTACGACCGGCGCGATCAGCGGTTTGCCGTCTTTATCCAGCAAAACCGTCATTCCGCCGGCGTAGCCGCTCTGGCGGTAGGCGTACTGAACCCCCGTCTCGGTATCCACCCAAATTTCCATAGCGCCCATGCCTTGCGAATATACCTTTTCAAAGCGTTTTTCTTTTGCCATTGTCCTACACCTCATCGTTTATTTTCGGGAAAGCGAGCAGATCGTTTCAATATGCTTGGTAAACGGAAACATATCAAACGGACGAATGCGGTCAATACGATAACCGTTTCCGGTCAGATACCGCAGGTCACGCGCCTGCGTTTCGGGATTGCAGGAAATATACACCACGCGTCGCGGCTTCATGTCGGTCAGCGCCGTCAAAAATTCGCGGCTGCAACCGGCACGGGGCGGATCGGTGAAGACGACGTCCACCGTCTCACCCATCGCCGCCAGATCCTGCATAAAGTCGCCTGCGTCACCATTCAGCACGCGAACGTTCTCCGCGCCGTTGCGGCGAACGTTTTCTTTGGCGTTTTTCACCGCCGCGCCGTTGAGCTCCACGGCGGTCACCGATTTGGCGCAGCGAGAAGCAATCAAGCCGATCGTTCCGACTCCGCAATACGCATCAATCACCGTTTGCGTCCCGTCCAACTCCGCCATCTCGACGGCGGCGCGGTACAGGTTTTCGGTCTGAACGGGATTGACCTGAAAGAAGGAATGTGCCGAAACGGTAAAATCCAAACCGCAAAGACGGTCGGTGATGTGACCGTCACCGTACAGGACGGTAACCGTTTCGCCGAGAACCAAATTGCGGCGATCGGTACTGACGCTTGCCACCACCGTTTTAACGGACGGATGACAGGCAACCAGCGCCGCGGCAAGATCCTTAAGCGGCGGACATTTCTCACGCCCGACACCGAGGGCGACCAAGATCTCCCCCGTCTGTTTGCCCACACGCACCGTCACGAAACGAAGGCAGCCTTTGCCGGTACGCTGGTCATAGGTACGCACTTTGTACTGCTCGGCAAGCCGGCAGAGGGTCGCGACGATCGCCGTCGCCTGTTCGTCCTCCAGAGCGCAGCAATCAATCGAAGTGAGCTTGTCGGAGGAAGATTGCCACACACCCGAAACGATCCGTCCGTGGGCGAAGCCGAAGGCTCGGCTGACCTTACAGCGGTACCGGAGCGGATCATCCATACCGACGATCGGCTCAACGTGACCGAAGCGGCCGAGCAAGCCGATTACCGTTCGCATTTTATAGGACAGCTGTTGCGGATAAGTCACGTCCAACTGACAACCGCCGCATTTTTTATATACGGGACAGCGCGACTCTTTTTCCAACGCGCTCACCTCCTTTTAGCAAATTTCAATGCCTACAACGCCGTATTTCCTCTGTTCTTCCACAGAATAGTATTGTTCCATATCGGATGGATGCGCCGTGCTTATATCGTCGGCTGTGTAACCGCATTTTAATAAAGGCAATGACTTGTATAGTGCATCGAAATTATCAAACCTATGCAGTTTCACAACCGTAGCATCCAGCACCTCTCCCGTCATATTGTCGGTAAAAACAATCTTGTCGCCTGCTTTTATCTGCTGACGCTTTTCGTCATACAACCGAAGTTCAATCGTTTTTTTGCCGCTCTTTATCATCTCAAACGGAGAATGATGAAGT
>JAFOFS010000313.1 GCA_017387165.1 Clostridia bacterium | reverse complement strand
GGCTCGGTCATCCAGAAGATCTGCGCTGACTGCGAGTGCACCATGGACGTGCAGGAAGACGGTTCGGTCTTCATCGCCGCTCTCAACACCGAGAACGCGATGCGCGCTTTGGCGATCGTTGAGACCATCGCCAAGGATCCCGAGATCGGCGCCATCTACAAGGGTAAGGTTACCCGTCTGATGACCTTCGGCGCGTTCGTTGAGATCGCTCCGGGCAAAGAAGGTCTGGTCCACATCAGCCGCCTCGATATGAAGCGTGTGGAGCGTGTGGAAGACGTCGTCAACGTGGGCGACGAGATCGTGGTCAAGGTGACCGAGATTGACGAGCAGGGTCGTATCAACCTGTCCCGTCGCGATGCGCTCATCCAGCTCGAGGGTCTGGAGCCGGTCGAGGACGAGGAGGATTCCCGTCCGCAGCGCCGTGAGGGTCGTCGCGACCGCAACGGTGACCGTCCGCGCCGTCGCTGATAACTGACACACAAACGACCGCCTTGGCAACAGGGCGGTCGTTTTTCCAAAAGTGAGGTTTTTTCTATGTTTACGGGATTCGGTACGTTGGCCAACGTCGCGTTGGTATTGGCCGGCGGCGCCAGCGGTCTGGTGGTCCAAAAAGGCTTGAAGGATGATGTGCAGCACACCTTGATGAATGCGTTGGGCGTAGCGGTGATGTTCATCGGAATCAGCGGCGGTATGACCGGTCTGCTGACGGTCGGCAAAGGCAAGCTGGAGACCGGCGGCGCGATGCTGATGGTCATCTCGCTGGTGATCGGCACGCTTCTGGGGTCGTGGCTCAAGCTGGACGATCGGATGAATTCGCTGGCCGCGTGGACCAAACGGGTCGTACGGGTCAAGGACGAAAGCAACCGGTTCGTCGAGGGCATGGTCAACGCGACGCTGGTGATGAGCGTCGGCGCGATGGCCATTATGGGCTCGCTGCAGGACGGTCTGCATCAAGATCCGTCGGTGCTCATCACCAAGGGCATCCTCGACTGCGTCATCGCGATGATCTTTGCCTCCACGATGGGAATCGGCGTCCTCTTTTCGGTTATTCCGATGGGACTGTATCAAGGCGCTATCACCTTGCTGGCGCAAGTCGTGCAGCCGTATCTCTCCGATCGGCTGACCCTGCAGTTGTCCTACATCGGCTCGGTCCTGATTTTCGTGGTCGGCTTCAATCTGGTGTTTTCCGACCGCAAAATGAAGGTGGCCAATATGCTCCCTGCCCTATTGATCCCCGTGGCGTGGGAATGCATACAGTTGTTATTGTGAAACAGAAAAAAGCGGTGTGATCCCCTGTTCGGGATCACACCGCTTGTTTTCATTATCAAAGCAGGAAGTTGGTGAAAAAGACGGCGGCGCAGGCCACGCAGGCAACCACCGTCAGGTTTTCGGTCAGGAAGGAAACGCCGAGTGCGGCAGCAAGCGCCGCCACGCCACCCCAGCTCCAGCTGCCGTCTGCGCCGTAGAAAATAGCAGGGACGGTCATGGCCGCCAGACAGGCATACGGTACATAGTGCAGAAAAGACCGGATAAACGGGCTCTCGATCTTTTTACGGAAGACGGTCAGCGGAATCATACGGATCAGATAGGTCGTCAGCGCCATCACCGCAATGTAAAGCAAATACACTTGCCAGGTCATCACTCCTCCCCTCCTTCCTCATTCTTCGGGAACAGCCAAGCGCCGATCACCGCCGCCAGGACGGTACAGAGAATGATCGAAAAACCGCTTGAAATCGGGGAAAATCCAAATAACGGGGGGATATAGTGGGAAATGCACGAGAACAAAATGGCAAGCAGGACCACCAGCAGCACCGGGCGGCTGCGACGGGCAGCCGGAGTCACGATTGCGATAAACATTCCGTACAGAGCGACGCCGAGAGCCACCTGCAGCGAAGTCGGGAGCAAGCCGCAAGCCAGCGCGCCAACCGCCGTTCCGGCCGTCCAGCCGAGGATGGGGAGCAGCTGCAGGCCAAGCATATACCGAAAGGTTAGCTCGCCTTGATGCGCCATTGCCACCGCAAACACCTCGTCGGTATCGGCAAAGGCAATGACCAGCCGTTGCCAGCCCTTGATCGACGGGGAAAGCTTTTGGGTGAGCGACAGGCTCATCAGCGCATAGCGCAGGTTGATGATCAACTGCGTGAGGATCAGCTCCACAACGACCGCCAGCGCCAGACCGCCGGCAGCGGAGATGACCTCCAATCCTGCATACTGACCGGCGCTGGTGACATTGGACAGGCTCATCAGCACCGCCAGCCAGGACGGCACGCCGTTTTGAAAGGTCAGCACGCCGAAGCCGAAGCTGACCGCAAAGTAGCCGACGGCAATCGGGATGCCGTCGCGCAGACCTTTTTTGAACTGCAACATACATAACCTCTTTTGCGAAAAACGTCCTTTAGGAGACGCGGATCATCCGATCCGGCGTCGCCTTATCTATATTAGTCCTTTTTATGTGAAAAGTAAAGAGTTTTCTAACGAAATCTTTGCGTTTTGCATACTGTGTAGTGAGGGGTGCTTGTACCTCTTATTACCGCGAAAGGAGGATAATGTATGGCTTTCTTCACCAATCAGGCACAATTGACCTATGCCGGCGGCACCGTCAATTCCAACGTGGTTGTCGGTGAGGTGACCGAGGTGCTTGCCATCACCAAAAACGCCCTCTCGGGCGAATACACGAGCGGCGAAACCGTCACCTATGCGGTCAATCTCATCAACAGCGGCGATGCGGCGTTGACCGATCTGACCATCACCGACAATCTCGGAGAATACGCCTTTGGCACCGAAACCCGTGTTCCGCTCACCTTGGTTGACGGCGCGGTGCAGGTATACGCCAACGGCGTCTTGCAGCCTGCTCCGACCGTTACAGCCGGACCGCCGCTGGTCATCAGCGACATCACCGTGCCGGCCAACGGCAACGCCACCGTTTTGTATCAGGCGGTCGCCAACGAGTTTGCTCCGCCGGCAGGCAGCATCGTCAACCAAGTGACGGTCAGCGGCACCATCACGTCGTTGAGCGCCACGGAAACGATCGTTGCCGATACCGCGGCACAGCTGTCGATCACCAAGTCGGTCTCCCCCGTTCCCGTTACGGAAAACGGGCGGCTGACCTACACCTTCCTCATTCAGAACACCGGCGGCGCAACCGAAGCGACCGACAATATCGTGTTGACCGATACCTTTGATCCCATCCTCACCGATATTGCCGTCCTCTACAACGGCACCGCCACCACCGATTACACCTACGACGAAACGACCGGCGTCTTCTCCTCGGCGCCGCAAACCATCACGGTACCGGCCGCCACCTACACGCAGGATCCGGTCACCGGCGCCTGGACGGTCGTCCCCGGCACCGCCCTTCTGACCGTAACCGGTACGGTCTGACCCCCCTCTCCTCACCAGAAAAAGACTCAGGATTGGATACAATTCTGAGTCTTTTTCAATTAAATCCGCCTTCGTCGGAATAAATCCACTCTGTGGATGAAATCGCTGCGCGATGAAATCTGCCTTTCGGCAGGTTAAAGAAAAAGGCGGATTTGATTTCATCTGAGGCGACACGCCGAAGATTTCATCCAAACTTGTTTGGATTTCATCCTGCAAAACAGGATACATTTTCTGCAGTATTTTTTTACGTCAACTTTAAAAATTTTGCTTATTTTACAAAAGGTATTGTTTTTATTTTATAAAATGTTATAATTATTTTACGTTTAATGGAGTTTTATGAGAAATAATTTTTTTGATATACACGCACACGTTTATAAATATCCGTATCCGTTCGATAATTCGGGCAAACTATTTTTCCCAAATGAAGAAGAACTTGTTCGCCTACACGACGCATACGGCATTTCGCACGCTGCATTACTCGTTCTAGCAAACGCTGAAGAATACGTTCCACAATCAAACGGCGAAGTTATAGATATTGCTAAAAACTCTAACGGCAGGTTCGTTCCATTTTGCAATATAGACCCACGTCTTTTAGGTAATCACCCAAATAGTAAACTTGAAATTTTAGTAGAGCATTTTAAAAAATTAGGTTGCGTAGGTATGGGCGAAGTTTTACCTAAAATGGATTTTGACGACCCAAAACTACTAAACTTATACCGTGCGACTGAACTATTTGATATGCCCCTTTTATTTGATATGGACGTTAACGATAAGCGTTCCTACGGCGTATACGATGAAATGGGGCTTAAAAAGTTAAGAAAGTGTTTAGAAATGTTTCCAAACCTAAAATTTATTGGTCACGG
>JAFOFS010000312.1 GCA_017387165.1 Clostridia bacterium | reverse complement strand
CGGCTCGACCGATTATCTGGTGACCTTTGCCAAGGAAAACGGCACCTGGCTGATCGTGGTGGCGGCGGTAGCCATCTTCAATCCTGCCGTCGACGCGCATATCCGCAAGGTCGATTCGATCGAGCAGATCTATGCCGCCGAGGAAAATGCAGGCGGCTATCGGCTGACCGAGCAGGACAAGATGGAGATCGCCGAGTGCATGACCTCCTACGTCACCAGTCTTGACGATGCCAAATTCATGGCGGGCAACGCCGCTTATCTGTATATCATCAGCGACGAGCTGTTTGAGAGCATGAACAGCGATACGCCGATGGAGTTGTATTACAACTATTATAACGACGAGGAAAACTTCCCCTACATCCGCGCCGAGGACGAGCCGCGAAACAAGGCGGTGACCACCGGATTTACCACCGAGGAAAAGACCGAAAACATGACCATTTTACGGGGCATGGGTTATGAGGTGGCGGCCGCCACGGTCACGCACAGCTTCTACGCCGCGGCCGTCGATCCCGACACGCCGATCGGCTCGACCGATTATCTGGTGACCTTTGCCAAGGAAAACGGCACCTGGCTGATCGTGGAGACGGTTGAAATTACGCAAGGAGGTGCGCAGAAATGATCTGTAACGCATGCGGACACAACAACATTACCAAAGCCAATTACTGCGAAAACTGCGGCACCGCCTTTACCGACGAGCAGCGCCAGAAGGCTTACGACAAGACCGTTTACGGCAAGATCGAGAAATTAGAGAAGATCAAAGGCTACGTCACCCTCGAGGCCATCACCTCCCATCCCGTTTTCCGCATTGCGGTGCTGGTGGTCATTCTGGTGGTGGGCTTGCTTGTCGGTCGCCCGCACGGCAACGCCATGACCATTCTCAAAAACGACGCCTATTCGGTGGCGCAGAACAGCCAGACGGGCGAATATTATCTGCTCACCGACCGCGAGCAGGTGCAGGTCGACCTGTACTTCCCGAAACAGACCGAGCAGTTGACCGTTACCCGTGGCGATCAGACCGACACGCTGGATCTGACGGCCAACCAAGCCCCCGTACTGACCGCCGACGCCCAAAGCGCCTACACCCTCACAGCCGACACCGGCGAGAGCATTACCGTTTACGTGATTCAAAATTCCTAACCGAAACATCAGGAGGAAATCTGTATGAGTTTTCTGCAAACCCACCGCATCGTGGCCCAAGCAGACAGTCCCAGCCAATTCCGAAGGGAAGACGGGATCTATCAGGACGGCACGGTGGCCATGTACCGTGACATGGACGGGCGGCTGTTCGCCATTGCCGGACACACCAATGCGGGACATCTGGGCATGTTTATCGGGCAAACGCAGGAGGATCTGAAGAAATGCTATGAGGCGCAGCTGAGTTTTGCAGACGGGCATGCCGACTACGCCTTTTCGGGCGTTCGCTATCCCGAAGGGATCAAGGCGCGCGGATGCGTATGGCCCTTTGGGTTGTATATCTGTCCGGTCACCCATCGCTTTTTCTGCTTTTTCCATAACGAAAGCGGCTGGAAGGGACGCGGCAGCGGATACGATGCCTACGGCTATTGTGAGCGGCCGCTCATGGATTCCGATTTTCGGCACGTCGGGCTGATGCACTCGGACGACGAGGGGCGCAGTTGGGTATTCGACCGTTGGGTGCTCACGGCCGAAACGGT
>JAFOFS010000311.1 GCA_017387165.1 Clostridia bacterium | reverse complement strand
TATGCGATGCGGAAATTTTCGCCGGTCACACCGGGATAAGAGCCGCCTTCGACCAACTCGCGGTTGTCCACGTGGGCGATCAGCCACTTGTTTTTGTCGCAATCGGTGGGATGCTGCTTCGGCGTGTCCAACGGCGTGTTGGTGCCTTTCGGGAGAGCCACCACCATACGGAAGCCGTCGGCGCTCGCCTCGCAGGGGCAGTAGTGCAGCGTGGTGGCGTAGGTCTCAAACGCCGTACCCTTCGGCGCGTAAAACGCCACGCATTTGCTGCTGTCAATGCGATCGTTCGCATCCAACTGCTGTCGCAACGCAACGATGATGACGATATCGGTAATGGCGACGTTGATCTCGCTGGAGGTGTGCCATTCCAGCGCGTTTAAGTAGTTGCTGTGTCCCCAACAACAGCCGATCTGGGTCGGCAGCTCACCGAAATACCGCTTGGTGATGTCGGCCGCAATGGGGAGAGCCTCAAACGCCGCGGTGGACGGCTCATACGAGGCGCCGCTTGCGGGCATCGGCATCGCTTCGCCTGCCCGAATAATGTCCTCCACGTCCAGATCGGTGACCACCCGACCGTACATCGCGAATGCATCGTCGGTTACTGCGTAGACGGGGAGCTTGTTTTTTTGTTTCAGAATTTCCAACATTTGCGCCACTCCTGTTCTGATAAGGTGTCTTCTATTATACCATAAAAAATACTCGTCTGCAACGATTTTTCCTGCACTGCTTTAATTCGTTAAATTTTTTTAAAAAAGTTAGCGTAATGGGGTTGTAATTTTCAACGGTATATAGTATAATCTGTATAAAGCCAAATCTTATAACTGTAAGATTTTGTGCAAATTTACCTTATCTTGTCGTGATTATGACGGATAAGCGCGAAATAGAAAGGGCGTGCATGTAAATTGAAAACCTATGGTGCTAAAAACATTCGTAACGTTGTCTTGGCGGGCCACGCCGGCTCGGGCAAGACCTCACTGGCGGAGGCGGCCTGTTACCTGACCGGTCTGCTGGATCGTTTGGGTAAGACGGCTGACGGAAATACCGTTTCGGACTTTGATCCGGAGGAGATCCGTCGTCAGGTGTCGGTATCGGCGTCGCTGGTCCCGATCGAATGGAAGGACACCAAGATCAATTTTATCGACACGCCCGGTCTGTTTGACTTTGTCGGCGGTCTTCGCGAGGGCGTCCGTGCGGCCGGTTCGGCGGTTATCGTCGTATCGGGTAAGAGCGGTGTGACGGTCGGCGCGGAAAAGGCGTTTGCCGCCGCGCAGAAGAAAGGCATCGCCAATATCTTCTTCGTCAACAAGCTGGATCGTGAGAGTGCCGATTTCTACAAGGTATTTGAGGAACTGAAGACCACCTTCGGTCCGATGGTCTGCCCGTTGGTCGTGCCGCATGTGGTCGATCACAAGGTGCAGTGCTATGTCAACCTCCTGACCTATCAGGCCTACACTTACAAAGACGGCGTGCCCACCTCCGTCCCGATTCCGGATATGGGTCACCGCCTGGACGGTCTGCGTACCGCGATTTACGAGGCGGTTGCCGAGACCAGCGAAGAACTGATGGAAAAATATTTCTCGGGCGAGGAGTTCACCCCCGATGAATTGATCACCGGCCTGGCGCACGGCGTCCGCACCGGTGAGATCGCGCCGGTGTTCTGCGGCTCTGCCGCCGAGCTGGAGGCAATCGATCAGCTGCTGACCGGTCTGCTGTGGCTGGCTCCGTGGGCGGAGACGGTCGCCGGCGAAACGGGCAAGGGCGCGCACGACGAAGCGGTCACCCTGCCGGTTGACGAAACCGCCGAAACGGTGGCAACCGTCTTTAAGACGGTGGTGGATCCGTTCGTCGGCAAACTGTTGTATTTCAAGGTCATCAGCGGCAAGGTGATGCCGGATATGACCCTGCTGAACACGCGTACGGGCGAAACCGAGAAACTCGGCAAGCTGTTCTGCGTCCGCGGTAAGAAGCAGACGGAGGTCCCGTTCGTTCCGGCCGGTGACATCGGCGCGGTGGCCAAGCTGGCAATGACCGGCACCGGCGACACGCTCTGCTCGCCGTCCCGTCCGATCACCCTTCCGGGTGTCCCGTTTGACGAGCCGTGCCTGTCGATGGCGGTTGCTCCGACCAAGAAGGGTGACGAGGACAAGGTTGCCGCCGGTCTCTCCAAGCTGTCAGAGGAAGATCCGACCATGCGCTTCTATCAGAACGTCGAGACCAAGCAGATGATCCTGTCGGGTATGGGCGAACAGCACATCGACGTGATCGTTTCCAAGCTGAAGGCCAAGTTCGGCGTCGAGGTGACGCTGTCTGCGCCGCAGGTCGCGTACCGTGAGACCATCCGCAAGAAGGTCAAGGTGCAGGGTCGTCACAAGAAGCAGTCGGGCGGCCACGGCCAGTTCGGTGATGTGTGGGTCGAGTTCGAGCCGTTTGACACCGAGGAACTGGTGTTTGAGGAGAAGGTGTTCGGCGGCTCGGTGCCGAAGAACTTCTTCCCCGCCGTCGAAAAGGGTCTCCGCGAATCCGCCAAGGAAGGCGTTCTGGCCGGCTTCCCGGTTGTCGGCGTAAAGGCGACGCTGGTGGATGGCTCGTACCACCCGGTCGATTCCTCCGAAATGGCGTTTAAGACCGCCGCGTCGCTGGCGTATAAGGCGGCGATGCCGGAGGCAAGCCCCGTTTTGCTGGAGCCGGTGTGCAACGTCAAGGTGTACGTCCCGTCGGACAACACCGGTGACATTATGGGTGACATCACCAAGCGCCGCGGTCGCGTGCTGGGTATGAATCCGGAGGATAACCTCATCTGTGTCGAGGCGGAAGTGCCGGAGGGTGAGATGGGCGACTATGCAACCATGCTCCGCTCCTCCACGCAGGGACGCGGCTGGTTTACGATGGCGTTTGAGCGCTATGAAGAAGCCCCGATGGCCGTTGCCGAAAAGGTGATCGCCGCCCGCAAGAACGAAGAATAAGATAGTCAGATCAAAAAGGGCTGTGCAGAACTTTCTGCGCAGCCCTTTCTCGTATGCTCTCATATCTGCAGCCGTACCAGATGCGCGATGCCGGGGATGGATTCTCCTTGCTGATTGAGGGTGGGGGACATCAGCGCTCCTGTGCTGAGAATGAGCAGATCGCGCAGGTCGCCTGCCTCCATCCGATTCAGCAGATGTCC
>JAFOFS010000310.1 GCA_017387165.1 Clostridia bacterium | reverse complement strand
GGTCCTCCACGTACACGCCGATGTGGGTGACGATGAGGCTCAAACCGAACACCAGCAGGAAATAGGTGAGCAGCACGGGGATAAACCACAGCATCTCCCACCCGAACACCAGCCGACCGGCGCGGTCGATCGGGAAGATACTCCAAATAATCATCAGCACACCGGTCAGGCCGAGCGAGATGAACATCTTGAAGCCGTTGACATACATCGCCTGCAGCACCAGCAAAAACTTCGGCATACGGACTTTTTTGAGAATGTGGGCGTTTTCCTTGATGATACGGGAGCTTTTCATCAGCGTCTTGTTAAACAGGTCCCACATCGTCAGACCGAGGAAAACGAAGATGATGGCAAAGTCGATGGACTTGTTGAACACGTACATCATCAGGAACATATAGATGAGCATCTGGAACAGCGGATCCAGAATCCACCACAGCCAGTTGAGGTAAGAGCCCGCCACCTCCGATTTCAGATCGGCACGAGCGGCGAACAGTACGTAGCCCTTGTATTTTTTGAAGTCACCAAAAAAACGCCGCAGCATCACGGTCTCCCCTTTCTTCAACTTCCTGCTTATAAACAGAATAATTCCTATTTATCATACCACCAAAACCGGCGCGTGTCAATGCTTTCCCCTCCGAACGAAAAAGAAAAAAAGCGGAGTTTTTGCCAAACTCCGCTTTTTCTTATTTCTTGGTGATGCCGTCGTATTCGGGGAAGCAATCGAAGGTGGCGAAATAATCCGACGGACGCTCGGCGCGACGAATCATCTGCACGCTGCCGTCCTCGCGGAGCAGCAGCTCGGCCGATTTCAGCTTGCCGTTGTAGTTATACCCCATGGCAAAGCCGTGGGCGCCGGTGTCGTGGATAACCAAAATATCCCCCATATCGATCGACGGGAGCATCCGGTCGATCGCAAATTTGTCGTTGTTTTCACACAGCGAGCCGACCACGTCGTATCGGTGATCGCAGGGGGCGTCCTCCTTGCCGGCCACCGTGATGTGATGGTACGCACCATACATAGCCGGACGCATCAGGTTGACCGCGCAGGCATCCACGCCGATGTACTCCTTATGGGTGTGTTTTTCGTGGATGGCGGTGGTGACCAGACAGCCGTACGGCGCCATCATAAAGCGACCCAGCTCGGTGTAGATGGCGACGTCCCCCATTCCTGCCGGAACGAGAATTTTTTCAAATTGCTCGCGGACGCCTGCGCCGATCGCGGCGATGTCGTTCGGAGTCTGCTCCGGACGATACGGCACGCCGACGCCGCCCGACAGATTGATAAACGCCACGTCTGCGCCGGTTTCTTTTTCCAGCCGCACCGCCAATTCAAACAGAATGCCGGCCAGCTTGGGGTAGTATTCGTTGGTGACGGTGTTGGACGCCAAAAACGCGTGGATACCGAAGCGCTTGGCGCCCTTGGCCTTCAAAATGCGGAACGCCTCAAACAGCTGCGCCTCGGTCATACCGTATTTGGAATCGCCGGGGTTATCCATAATGCCGTTGCTCATCTGGAACACACCGCCGGGATTGAAGCGGCAGCTGATGGTTTCGGGAATCTCCCCCAGCACCTGCTCGACGCAGTCGATGTGGGTGATGTCGTCCAGATTGATGATACCGCCGAGGCGATGCGCCTCTGCAAACTCCTGCGGCGGCGTATCGTTGGAGGAGAACATAATGTGTTTTCCCGTGATACCGCACGCCTCGGACAGCATCAGCTCGGTCAGCGACGAGCAATCGCAGCCGCAATCGTACTCATGCAGCAGCTTCAGCAAGAACGGATTGGGGGTCGCCTTGACCGCAAAATACTCGCGGAAGCCCGCGTTCCACGCGAACGCATCCTTCAGCGCCTGCGCGTTGCGGCGGATACCCGCTTCATCGTACAAATGGAACGGAGTGGGGTAGGTTTTGGTAATTTCCAGCAGCTTTTCCTTACTGACAAACGGAGTCTTTTGCATAGAGATCATTCCTCGTTCTTTTTGCGGGATTTACGGGTCGGAGCCTTGCTGAAGCCGCAGCCTTCGGTCTGGCAGAACAGCTTGGCGTTCTTTCCTTTTTGCTTAAAGAGGGTCTTGCCGCACTGCGGACAAACCTCGTTGGACGGCTCGCTCCAAGACACGAAATCGCATTTCGGATAGTTGGAGCAACCGTAGAATTTGCGGTTGTTACGGGATTTCTTGGAGAGGATATCGCCGCCGCACTTCGGGCAAACGCCGCCGGTACGCACCACGATACGCTTGGTGTTCTTGCAGGTCGGATAGCCGGGGCAGGCGAGGAACTTGCCGTAGCGACCGGTCTTGATGACCATCTTGCGGCCGCACATCTCGCAGACCTCGTCGCTCTCGACGTCCGGCACCTTGACCCGCTCCTCACCGATGTTCTTCTCGGCGGCAGCCAGCGTCTTGGCGAAGCCCTTGTAGAAAGTATCCATGGTGTCCACCCAATCGTTGTTGCCGTTTTCCACCTCGTCGAGCTGTTCTTCCATATGGGCGGTAAACTTGACGTCAACGATCTCGGGGAAATTCTCCTTCATCACCTGCGTGGTGATCTCACCGAGGGCGGTCGGCTTGAGCAGCTTGCCCTCGCGCTCGATGTACTCACGGGAGAGGATGGTACCGATGGTGGGCGAATAGGTAGACGGGCGGCCGATGCCGCTTTCTTCCATCGCCTTAACCAGCGTCGCCTCGGTATAGCGGGACGGCGGCTGGGTGAAATGCTGGTTTCCTGCCAGATCGCGAAGGGTGAGCACCATGCCCTCCTCCAGCACCGGCAGCGGCGCGTTTTCCTCATCCTCCTCGTCCTTGCCCTCGGTGTACAAGACGGTGTAACCGTCGAATTTCACCGAATAGCCGGACGCGTGGAAGGTATAGTCACCTGCCTGAATATCCGCCTGACAGGTATCGTGGATGGCGGTCTGCATCAGGCTGGCAATAAAGCGTTCCCACACCAGGCGATACAGCTTATACTGGTCGCGGGTGAGCGAATTTTTCACTTGGTCGGGGGTGAGGTTGGGCATGGTCGGACGGATCGCCTCATGCGCGTCCTGCGCACCTGCGCGACTCTTATAATAGCGCGCCTTTTCGGGCAGATACTCCTTGCCGTAGGCTGCCGCAATGTAGGCGTTGCCTTCCTTGCGCGCCTCATCCGAAATGCGGAGGCTGTCGGTACGCAGGTAGGTGATCAGACCGACCGCGCCGATGCCTTCGACGTTGACACCTTCATACAGCTCCTGCGCCAGGCGCATGGTCAGTCGGGTCTCAAAGCCAAGACGGCGGCTGGCCTCCTGCTGCAGGGTGGAGGTGGTAAACGGCGGCGCCGGGTTGACCTTGCGGGTGCCGCGCTTCACCTTGGCGATGCGGTACTCCGCATTCCGCAGCTCCGCCAGCATCGCATCCGCCGCTTCTTGATTGCGGATCTTCACCTTGCTGCCGTTTTTGGTCACCAGCTTGGCAGGGAACTGCTTGCCGGCCTTGGTGGTGGACAGCTGGGCGTCCACCGTCCAGTATTCCTCCACCTTGAAGTTGCGGATCTCCTGCTCACGCTCCACCACGAGGGCGGCGGTCGCCGATTGCACACGACCGGCGGACAGACCCTTGCGGATCTTTTTCCACAGGTACGGGCTGATCTGGTAGCCGACGATGCGGTCCAGCACGCGGCGCGCCTGCTGGGCGTTGACCAGATCCATATCGATGGCACGGGGATTGCTCATACCCTGCTGCACACCGCTTTTGGTGATCTCGTTAAAGGTCACGCGGTTCCTATCGGTCAGATCGGTTCCCAGCATGGTTGCCAGATGCCACGAAATGGCCTCTCCCTCGCGATCGGGGTCAGTTGCGAGAAGAACACAGTCGGCCGCCGCCGCGCTCTCGCGCAGACTGCGAATCAACTGGGATTTGCCTGCAATATCCACGTAATGCGGCTGGAAGCGGTTTTGAATATCCACGCCCAGCAGCGTCTTCGGGAGGTCACGGACGTGACCGACCGTGGCGCGAACCTCATAGCCCGTGCCCAGGAAGCCCTGAATGATTTTTGCCTTGTGTTCCGACTCAACGATTACCAATGTTGCCATAGTTTCTTATCCTTTCCGGCTGTAACGCCCACCGGGGTAACTCTGTGCCACTCCGCACAGTTCCAATTC
This sequence comes from Clostridia bacterium, assembly GCA_017387165.1. Taxonomy (GTDB): domain Bacteria; phylum Bacillota; class Clostridia; order Oscillospirales; family Acutalibacteraceae; genus RGIG426. The sequence continues at coordinate 1,504 of JAFOFS010000310.1, read as the reverse complement.
TGTCAGCGCGGTCATTGCCTGCGGCATAGACAGCGCCGTATCTTCCGTCAATTGTTCGATCGACCGCGGCTCGGCGGTCAAGCGCTCCGCGACCGTTTTGGCGCGGTCGCTCAAATAATCGGGCAGCGGTCCCCACGTCACCTCGCCCGAAGCAGGCGCAGGTTGCGGTTGCTGCCGCACCACGTACGGGCGGATCGGTTCGGGTCGCTTCGCCGGTTTCCGCTCCTTTTTCGGCGGCTCGCTCTTGGGACTTTCCGCCCAGCTGCGCTTCTCCGCCTCCATACCCTTTTCGCTGTTCAGTTGTGGGTAACGCCCCACCAAGACCTTGAGAATCTCGCGGCAGTTTTCCACCAACGCGGCGCCGTCGCGAATCAGCTTGTGACAGCCTGCGTTTTGTGTGCGGTCACCGGGCACGGCCAATACCTCACGCCCGGACGCCGCGGCAAGACCTGCCAATCGAAGGGTACCGCTCTTTTCTCCTGCTTCGGTCACCAGCACCACATCGGCATAGGTCGCCAGCAGGCGATTGCGCAGACCGTAGTTTTCCCGTCTCACCGGCGTGGACGGCGGAAATTCCGAGAGAATCGCACCGCCGGCGGTCAGCACCGCCGTGCGGAGACGGTCGCTCTTTTTCGGGTAATCCACGTCCGTACCGCAGGGCTGCAAAATGACACCGACACCGCCGACCTTGACCGCCGCCTCCATGGCGACTTCGTCGCCGCCGTGGATCGTATCCCCCACCAACGTACAGCCGGCAGCAGCCAATCCTGCCGCCAAAGCAGCCGTCAGACGGCGTCCCTCCTCGCTGATCTTACGCGTGCCCACCACCGCAATCGTGGGGAATGCCGCGCGGTCGGGCAACTGTCCGCAGACGTACACCGCCAGCGGCAGATCGGGTAACGCCGCCCAGCCGTCGGGATACGCTGCATCATCGGGGGTCAGCACCTGCCAGCCCTTTTTTTGGACGGTCTTCAGTATCTTGTCCGCTTTGGACAAGGATTTATTCTTGAGATTGCGTAAAGCCGCGCCGTTCAGCCCTGCGGCGCGCAAGGCCGACTCGTCGGCGGCGTATACCGCTGCCGCATCACCGAACTGCTGGAGCAGGTCGGCGCTGTGCGTCCAACCGACGCCGACGGCGCTCTGTAGCCATATCCACAGCCGCTTACTTTCCATTGGCTGCCTCCTCGCGGGTGTGCTCCCACAAGACGATGCAGGCCGCCACCGCCGCATTGAGCGACTCGGCGCGTCCCGCCATCGGAATGGTCAGGCGTTGGCTGCAGGCAGCGATCGTTTCGGCGGTCAAGCCGTTGGCTTCGTTGCCGATAATGGGAACGCAGCCTTTTCCGAGGGATACCTCGGTCAGCGGCAGAGCCTCCGATGACGCCACGCAGGCGTAGACGGTCAGCCCATCCTCCCGCCACTTGGCAATGGTCTGTGTCAGATGGTCGGTCACCGCGATCGGCAACCGCAGCGTGCCGCCCATCGCGGCGCGCAGCACCTTCGG
>JAFOFS010000003.1 GCA_017387165.1 Clostridia bacterium | reverse complement strand
GAAAGCGCCGCGTTCATATGCCGCCATGCGCAGGGTATAAGTCCCCGCAGCCGTCAGTGTGACCCATTCCGTTTGCACGTCGGTCAAATAGGGGGTATCGGCAAGAAAAAGGTGTTCATCCAATACTCGCTTGGTGGAGGCGACGAGAGTCGAACTCGTGTCCGAAAACCACTTGCCACAGCTTTCTCCGGGTGCAGGCTGTCTTTTGAGATTCCCCTCATCAAGCGCCGACAGGCAGGCTCTTGACTACGGTAGCTACCCCGTCATGACGGAGGCGGCAGCAAGCCTCCGTTCACGTTCACCGCTTCAAACACGCCCCGACACCGATCCGCGGTACTATCGGGCGAGACGGCCGCTTAATTAAGCAGCGAGAGCAACAGTATTGTTGTCGTCTAATTTTAAAGGTTTGTCGTTTTATAGTGGTCGACAACCACTACCCGCTTACCATGACTCACAATCCCCGTCGAAACCTTTACGCCCCCATAGTGAGCGACTCGGGAGAGTCGTTTTCTTATTATAGGCAACTTTACACCGTTTGTCAACACCGAAAATCGGTAATTTTTTCCGCCAGCACGGTCGGGTTTTGATCCGAATACTCGATCTCGGACGAATACTGTCGGACCAGATCAGCCAAGCGTTTTGTCGTCTGTTCCCCGGTTGCAAGCAGCGACGCCACAACCCGGGTGCTCAGCACCGCCAGTCCGACTCCCTCCGCGATCCCGTCGGGGCGCAGGTGGCGATACAGAAAATACCACAGCAGGTGTTCGAATTCCCGTTCGAAATCGGACGGCACCACGGCCAAAAGGCGCAGATTTTGCAGTTCTTCCGTCCACTTTTCATCCAGCCGTTCCAGCGAAAGGTACACCGTCCGCCAATCCAGCGGCGGCAGGCTCACGCCGCCAAGTTCCAGCAACCGTTCCATTCGCGCCGTCAGCGGCGCGGAGCGATCTTGCGCGATGGCGAACAATTCCTTCCGCGCCTCGAAAAAGGCCGTTTCCTCGGCGGTGGCGCACTCCTCCCCCTCGCTGACCAACGCGATCGGCTCGGTCTGCTGCAGCAGCAGATCGACCGCCGCCTCGCAGCAAAGGCCCAATCCAACCTCCTCGCGGTCGCTGTACCAATGGCGAAAACGGGGGTGTTCGTAGCAAATATCGCACAACGCCCCCTCGCCGCAAGCGGTGATAAGGTCACACAAACCGCTGTCATTCAGAAACGGGCAGCGACCGGACGCATCCTGCACGAAGTGCCCGTCCGCAATACTGCGGCGCAGGCGATCGCCCAGTTCGCCCTCCAGCGAGTCATACAGCGCCAGGGTGGCGGCATCCACGTCGATCTCCCAACCGACGCAGCAGCTGTGGCGGCAACGGTCGGCAATGCAACGGAAATCGGGATAATAAGACGGATAAACCAGCATCATACAAACTCCAAAGGAAAAAGAGGGTGAGTCCACCCTCTTTTGTGATCAACCGAACGTACGCAACAGGGACACGACCTTGCCGAGCACCACCACTTCGTTGACAATGATGGGGGCAAACTCGGGGTTTTCGGGCTGCAGGCGAACCTGATTGTTCTCCCAATACACGCGCTTGACCGTCGCCTCATCCCCCACCAGCGCGACGATGATATCGCCGTTTTGCGCCACCGGCGTGCGATGAACGATGACGATATCCTTATCCAGAATACCGGCGTTGATCATCGAAGTACCGGACACGCGCAGAGCGAACATCTCGCTTGCCGGATAGTGACCGCCCGAGTACGGGACGTAATCTTCCACGTCCTGCACCGCCAGAATGGGCATACCGGCCGTGACCTTACCGAGCAGCGGAATGCGGGCGACGTTCTCGCCCGGCATACGGATCGCACGGTTCAAGCCGCTCTCGCGGTTGATATACCCCTCGCGCTCCAGCAGGCTCAAATAGCCGTGGACGGTGGAGGTGGATTTGATGCCGGTCGCGTTGCAGATCTCACGCACCGACGGCGGCAGGCCGTTTTGCGCGCAATCCTGCACGTATTTGAGGACTTTCTGCTGTTTTTCGTTCAACGGTTTAGACATAACTTGTCTGCTCCTTTCGTAGTTCAAATCTACTACTACACGCGTATTATACCACACCTTTTCGCATTTGTCAAACATTTGTTCGTAATTTTGCGAACAATTTTTTCGGCCACCGAAATTTTTTCAGTTTTTTCTTGACACTTTCCGCTTGTCACTATATAATAAGAGGTAATTTGATTTACGGCAAGCGTTTGCCGACGGATCTCAGTTTAGGAGGAAAAAACTATGGAACCCGGAAAAGTGAAAATTTATTATGCTGCTGATTGCAATCTCGACGTGCTGGCGGACAAAACGGTTGCCATCATCGGTTATGGCTCGCAGGGTCACGCCCACGCCCTGAACCTGCACGAAAGCGGCGTCAAGGTCATCGTCGGTCTGTATGAAGGCTCCAAGAGCAAGGCGAAAGCCGAAGCGGCGGGTCTGACCGTGATGAACACCGCCGATGCGGTTAAGGCGGCGGATATCGTGATGATCCTCATCAACGACGAAAAGCAGGGTGCGATGTACAAGAAGGACATCGAACCGAACCTGCGCCCCGGCATGGCGCTGGCGTTTGCCCACGGCTTCGCCATCACCTTCGGCACCATCAAGCCGCCGGCGGATATTGACGTGTTTATGATCGCTCCGAAAGCGCCGGGTCACACCGTGCGCAGCGAGTATCAGGCCGGCAAGGGTACTCCCTGCCTCGTCGCCGTGCATCAGAACGCGACCGGTCGCGCGTTGGACATCGCGCTGGCCTACGGCGCCGGTGTCGGCGGTGCGCGTGCCGGTATCCTGGAGACCACCTTCCGCGTGGAGACCGAAACCGACCTGTTCGGTGAGCAGGCTGTCCTCTGCGGCGGCGTGACCGCTCTGATGACCGCCGGTTACGAGACGCTGGTCGAGGCGGGCTATGCCCCCGAGAACGCGTACTTCGAGTGCGTCCACGAAATGAAGCTGATCGTCGATCTGATCTATCGCGGCGGCTTCAGCCTGATGCGTCACTCCGTCTCCGACACCGCCGAGTACGGTGACTACGAGATCGGCAAGCGCATCATCACCCCTGCGGTGAAGGAAGAAATGAAGAAGGTTCTCGCGGAGATTCAGGACGGCACCTTCGCCGCCAAGTGGATCAACGAGAATATGGTCGGTCGTCCGCACTTCAACGCCTGCCGCCGCAACGCCGCCGAGCATCAGCTCGAGACGGTCGGTGCGAGCCTGCGTGCGCTGTACAGCTGGAGCGGCGAGTCCACCTACGCTGACATCTGATCGAAATAACGCAAAAATCCGCCAACCTTGCTGTTGGCGGATTTTTTTATGCGAAGTTTGCACGCAAAAAAGCGTCCCCTCGTGATGCGAGGGGACGCTTTGCATTGAAAAGGGATTTACGCTTCCAGCGCCGCGGTCAGGCGGTTGGCGATGGCATCGAGGAATTCCCACGAATCCAGCTTTTT
>JAFOFS010000309.1 GCA_017387165.1 Clostridia bacterium | reverse complement strand
GTGACGCTACCATCCAGTTCCCGCCCCAGAAGTTGTATGTAGAGACCATGCGTCGCATCAAGCGCATCAGCCGCCAGATCGCGCGCAGTTGCGCTCTGTCGGGTACGCTGCTCCCGCCGCGCTTCAAGGCGATCATCGACCGCTTCGGTGACGATCCCGTCGCGATGAAGCAGGCCGGCATCGCCTACGCCACCGACCAGATCATCGACCTGATCGCCAACGGCGTCACCCACATCCACCTGTACACCATGAACCGCCCGGAGATCGCAGAAGCCATTCTGCGCAACCTGTCGGGAATTGTCAATTTGTAATATATCTTATCAAATATACTCGGAGTTGATAGAAAATGCTGCGAGAACGCTTAAAAAGTGAATTGTTGTTCTTCGAAGGCGGCATGGGTACCCAGTTGCAGGCGGCAGGTCTGCCGGCAGGCGAGCTGCCAGAGCGGTGGAATCTGACCCATCCGGAGGCGGTGCAGCGGGTACACGAGGCGTATCTGTCCGCCGGCTGTCAGCTGGTGAAATCCAACACCTTCGGCGCCAACCGTCCGAAGTTGGCGGAGGCCGGTCTGTCGGTGGAGGAGGTCATTCCTGCCGCTCTGCGGATTGCCCGTGCGGCGCAGACCGCGACCGGCGCGGAGGCGTATATCGGTCTGGACATCGGTCCGTGCGGACGCCTGCTGGCGCCGTTCGGTGATTTTCCGTTTGAAGAGGCGGTGGCGCTGTTTGCCGAAATGGTGGAGGCAGGCAAGGAACTTGCGGATTTCGTGCTGATCGAAACAATGAGCGATCTGTACGAGGCGAAGGCCGCCATTCTCGCCGCGAAAGAGCATTGCGATCTGCCGATCATCGTCACCCTGACCTTTGACGGCAGCGGCAAGCTGCTGACCGGCGCCGATCCGATGACGGCGGCGCTGGCGTTGCAGGATCTCGGAATCGACGCCATCGGCTTCAACTGCGGACTCGGTCCAAAGCAGATGTTGGAACTGCTGCCGGCGATGCACGCGGTCTGCTCGCTGCCGCTTGTGGTCTGCCCAAATGCGGGCTTGCCGCAGACGGTGGACGGTAAAACGGTGTACAACGTCACGCCGTCGGAGTTTGCCGCCGATGCGGCGGAGCTGATCGCCGCCGGCGCGGCGGTGGTCGGCGGCTGTTGTGGCTCCACCCCGGCTCACTTGGCCGAAACGGTGGCGACCTGCCGCGGATTATCCCGCCGTGCGATTTCCCACAATATACCCACCGCTGTGACCTCCTATGCGCAGACGGCGGTGTTTGGCGAGCGTCCGTTGCTGATCGGTGAGCGGTTGAACCCCACCGGCAAGGCGCGGCTGAAGCAGGCGCTGCGTGAGGGAGATACCGCCTATGTGCTGAATATGGCGGTGGAACAGGCCGAAGCAGGCGCGGATATATTGGACGTCAACGTCGGTCTGCCCGAGCTGGACGAGCCGCAGGTGATGGCGGATACGGTTTCCGCCCTGCAGGCGACCGTTGCGGTGCCGCTGCAGATCGATACCACCAACGCGACCGCGCTGGAGCGTGCGTTGCGGCTGTACAACGGCAAGGCGCTGGTCAACTCGGTCAACGGAAAAGCGGAATCGCTGGAAACGGTGCTGCCGCTGGTGAAGCAATACGGCGCCGCCGTGGTGGGCTTGACGCTGGACGAGAACGGCATCCCCGAAACGGTGGAGGGACGGCTGGCGATCGCGGATAAGATCGCGGCTGCGTGTGACCGCTACGGGATTCCCCGTCGCAATCTGATCATCGATCCGCTTTGCTTGTCGGTGTCCACCGGCAAGCAGAACGCCATCCTTACGCTGGAAACGGTGGAGCAGGTACGCCGACGCGGTTTGCATACCGTGCTGGGCGTGTCCAACGTGTCCTTCGGTCTGCCGATGCGGGAGACGGTCAACGCCTCCTTCTTTACGCAGGCGATGCGAAAGGGGTTGTCGGCAGGTATCGTCAATCCGCTGTCGGTCGCCATGATGGATGCGTACGTCACCTATCTGGCTCTGGACGGGCAGGACGACAACTGTGAAGCGTATATTCAGCGGATGGCCGACCGCGTCGCGACGGCGGTGACTGTCGCAAGCAAGGCGTCGGCAACCGCCCAGAGCGGCACGCCGCTGCATCGGGCGATTGTCAAAGGTCTGGTGGAGGAAAGCCGTACACTCGCGGAGGAGGCGTTGCGCGCCACCGAGCCGCTGACCTTGATCAACGAAACGCTCATTCCGGCTCTGGACGAGGTGGGCAAAGGCTTCGAAAGCGGTCGCGTGTTTTTGCCGCAGCTGCTGACCGCCGCCAATGCCGCCGGCGCGGCGTTTGACGCGGTCAAGGCGGTGATGCAGCAGGGCGAGGCGCAGGCGGTCAAAGGTAAGATCGTGATCGCGACGGTGCAGGGGGACATCCACGATATTGGGAAAAATATCGTGCGTACGCTGCTGGAAAACTACGGATACGAGGTGCTGGATCTCGGACGGGACGTTCCGCCCGAAACGGTGGTGCAGACGGCGGTCGAACACGGCGTTTCGCTGGTTGGTCTGTCGGCGCTGATGACCACCACCGTGCCGGCGATGGAACAGACGGTGCGACAACTGCGTGCCGCCTGCCCGACCTGCAAGGTGATGGTCGGCGGAGCGGTACTGACGCAGGAATACGCGGACAGAATCGGCGCGGATTTCTATGCGCCCGACGCGCTTGCCGCCGTCCGCGTCGCCGAGCGCGTATTTGGAAAATAAAGGAGAACGGGAAAAATGAAAGGAAAAATCATTCTTTCGGCAACCACCGCATTCTTTTTCGCGCTTCTTTCCTATATTGTCTTGGAATATCTTTATATAGAACAATCACTTTTGCTATCTGTAGCAGCAGGATTATTGTTTTATATCTTATTGCGCTTCGTGTTAATTCTGTACGATAAGGTAATGGAAAAGAGATATCGCGTCATCGAGCAGGGAATTTCTTCTCCCATTTTCTACAAGACAAACGGGAACTTTAATTTGGCGAACTGAAAAATAAAAAACGGGAATATTTATTTTTGCGAAATCGGCATTCTTTTTGCTACTTTAGAAGAAAAACCGTTCATTGTAGAGGAACTTTTATTGGCCGATATCAAGGAATATGAATACAGCGTAGCGCAGATAAAAATCACCGCTAACGACGGTCGAGTATACCTCATAACGATGCCTGACGTGAAAAACGTAGTGAATGTATTAAAAGAAAAAGAGTGGATTTTCTGATAAAGGAAAAACACGCGGAGGGATTCTCCCTCCGCGTGTTTTTTATAATCTATTCCGCATAAACCTGTGGCAACCGAACCTTGCCTCGCCCCTTGGGGAGAGGTGGCACGCGAAGCGTGACGGAGAGGGGTGTTCAAGACGGGCGGCAGATTGCCGCCCCTACGGCGTTACAGAAACCTGCGAATTCCGCACAAAACCCTTGCCTCCCTCTGACGAGGGAGGTGTCACCGCAGGTGACGGAGGGAGTGTTAAAGGTCAAACTCCCCCAGTCTCGCATCCGCTCGACAGCCCCCTCGGTGAGGGGGCCAAGAAAGATTGTGCGTACGCCCCGCAAAATCTGCACCAATC
>JAFOFS010000308.1 GCA_017387165.1 Clostridia bacterium | reverse complement strand
TGATGCTTCAATCGTTAGTAATCAGATAAGACTTGTGCTTTCGCATATTAACTCAATCGAAACCACAATAACTATCACAGCTACAACTATCGTTGAAACGGGCAGATGGAAATAAAAGAAAAGGACGGGAGAAATCCCGTCCTCTTTCTTTACCTTATTCAGTTCATCTCGCAAGTAACGAACGTGCGCCCGCCCTTGCTTTTCTGCTTGAGGTCGCTCAGCTCCTGGTACTGCGCTTCCGCCCACTTTTTCGCCTCATTGATGACCTTGCCTGCGGCAGGGCGCTCCTCGGCAGGGACATTGCGCAGCTCGGTCATCAGACCGGAATACGCGCCCTTTTTGCCGAGATACGCCTGCCAAAACGCGGCCAACTGCTCTTTGTTCTGCACCGCGGCAACTTCCTGCTCCAGCTGTGCATTCAAGGCAGCAATTTTTTCGTTCAACATAAAAGACACCTCTTTTTTAAGAAAACGTATACATACCCATTTTATAACAAACCGCGAAAGATGTCAACCAAAACCCACGCTTTTTTCTCCTTGTTTTTTCGGTCAAACGGCTTGCGGACGCGCCTGACGTATGGTATAATCGAAAAAGAAGATACGAGAGGAGGCAAGCCGTATGCAGGAGCAATTTTCCCGTTCGCTCCCGTTGCTGGGGGAGTCGGGTCTGGCGGCGCTGGCACGCGCACGGGTGGCGGTGTTCGGCATCGGTGGCGTTGGTAGCTATGCGGTTGAGGCGCTGGCGCGCAGCGGCGTCGGCGCGATCGATCTGATCGATAACGATACGGTATCCCCCTCCAACCTGAACCGGCAGCTGATTGCGCTGCATTCCACCGTCGGGCAGCCGAAGGTGGAGGTGGCGGCGGCGCGTGTGCAGGATATTCATCCGGCGTGTGTCGTGCGGACGCATCGGCTGTTTTACACCCCCGACAGCGAGTTTGATCTGTCGGTGTACGACTATGTGATCGACGCGATCGACACGGTCAGCGCCAAGCTGGCGCTTGCCGAGCGGTGCGCGGCGCTGGGAGTGCCGCTCATCAGCTCGATGGGGACGGGGAACAAGCTGGATCCGTCGCAGTTTGAGGTGGCGGATATCAGCAAAACGTCGGTTTGTCCGCTGGCAAAGGTGATGCGTGTGGAGCTGCGGAAACGCGGCATTCCTCATCTGAAGGTGGTGTACTCCCGTGAACTGCCGCAAACGGCGGCGGTGGACGCAGCCGGCAACCGCGTGCCGTCCAGTGTGGCGTTTGTGCCGCCTGCGGCCGGTCTTTTGCTCGCCGCCGAAGTGGTCAAGGATATTGTGAAAGGGGAAACCTTATGAACGTGCAAGTGAAAAAATTGCGGGAGGGGGCGGTGCTCCCGACTCGCGGCTCGGAAAAAGCGGCAGGCTACGATCTGTATGCCTGTCTGGAGGAGGCGGTGGTGATCCCGCCGCACGGTAACGTGAAGATCGGCACCGGTCTGGCGGTCGCCGTACCGGATGGGTATTTCGGCGCGGTATTTGCCCGCAGCGGTCTGGCCGCCAAGCAGAGCCTGCGTCCTGCCAACTGCGTCGGCGTGTGCGACGCCGACTACCGCGGCGAGTATATCGTGGCGCTGCACAACGACGGGGACGAGCCGCGTACGGTGCAGCCGGGCGATCGCATTGCGCAGCTGGTGATCCTGCCGTTTTTGTCGGTGGAATTCGACGAGGTGGACGAGCTGGACGAAACGGCTCGCGGCGCAGGCGGTTTCGGCTCGACCGGAAAATAAAACAAATAAAAAAAGACCGTGGATTTCTCCACGGTCTTTTTTTTCGTTCAATTAGTTCTTCTCGTAGACAGAGACCTGCTTGCGGTCTTTGCCCAGACGCTCGAAACGGACCACGCCGTCCGCCTTGGCGAACAGGGTGTCATCGGTACCGATACCGACGTTCTTACCCGGGTGGATGT
>JAFOFS010000307.1 GCA_017387165.1 Clostridia bacterium | reverse complement strand
TCAGTACGTGGTGGAGAATTTCCCCGAGATCGCGGATAACGCCGCCGAGGTGACCGCGATGGTCAACCGCCTGATGATGTCCACCGCGGATATCATCATCAACACCAACGGCGAGCCGTACGCGGTGCGTAAGCAGGGCGCCGGTCTGGCCAATCTGGCCTCCTCCACCGATACCCCGGCTTACATCGTGACCTACGATAAGAACGGCAACAAGATGGACACCTCCAAGCTGGAACTCGGCGACGATCCGCAGAAGACGGGCGTGTACGAGATGAGCTTTACGGTGGTGAACTTCGGCAGCAAGAAACTGACCTACGACATCGGCGCCTACGTCATCACCGAGGGTGTCAGCGACACCAAGACCAACGCCGGCGAAACAACCGTGACCGAGCAGGCGCACGTGCTTGGCGGCGCGTCGGTCGAGGTGCTGTCGGTGGACGGCGGCAAGCTCCGCAACAAGAAAAAGCTGGTGGTCAAGGCGGGCGAAGAAGCCAAGGTCACCGTCCGCATTACCTTGAGCGATGAAGACAAGGCGTACCTGAACGAGTCCTTCGAAAACGGTATGTACGTCGAAGGCTTTATCACGCTGGATGCCAAGTCCGGCACCAAGATCGACCTGAACGTCCCGTACCTTGCCTACTATGGCGACTGGACGGTGGCACCGCTGTTTGACTTGGAATACTACGAAACCAACGCCGACGAGCTGGACGACGGCATCGACCCCGAGGACAAGGTGATGGCCGACGCGTATCCGACCCGTCCGATCGGCGGTATTTCGGAGGACTTCGTCAGCTATCTGGGCGCCTACTACTTTGAGCAGGATCCCGAGGATATGGTCATCGCGGCGAGCAAGGATTTCATCGCCCTGTCCAATCAGGACGGCGCCGTCCATTCGCTGCGCTTCGTGTGGGGCGGTATGCTCCGCGGCGCGCAGAAGATCAACATCACCATCACCGACGATGCGACCGGCGAAGTGGTGTTCGAATGCGTCGAGAACGACGTCCGCAAGTCCTACGGTGACGGCGGCGACATCCGCCCGTCCAACATCGAAATCGAATTCGATACCAAAGAGCATGCGCTGGCCAACAACAGCCAGTTCACCGTCCGCCTGGAGGCATTCCTCGACTACGGCGACGGCGGCAAGACCACCAACAAGCGCAACGTGTTTGAATTCCCGCTGGTGTCCGACTTTGAAGCCCCGACCATCAGCGACGTCCGCTACACCTTCGAATACGACAAGCAGGAGCGGAAGAACAAGCTGTTTGCGGAGATCGACGTGTACGACAACCATTTCGCGATGAGCGGACAGCTCGGCTACGTGGTGATGGGTACCGACGACGACGGCAACGATATTCCGGAGCTGAAAGCGTTCGAGCAGTATATGACTCCCATCTACTCCGAGCGTGACAGCACCACCACCGTCAAGGTCGAACTGACCGATTACGTGTATCAGATCAAAGACAACACGATCAACAAGAATTCGTTCGTCTTTACTACCTACGACTACTGCCTCAACTACGCGACGTACGAGATCCGCCTGCCGGATGAGTACGTGGACTTCTACTTTGAGGGTCTGGAAAACGGCGGCATTAAGCTGAGCCCCAACGAGGTGTTCGCGCTGGAGCCGAAGGTGTGGCCGACCACCTCCTGGATGGAACTGCTGGAATTCGATTCCTCCCGTCCGAGCGTCGCCCGCGTGGTGAACAACAAGATTGTCGCGGTGTCCTCCGGTACCGCCATCATCCGTGTGAGCGATCCGCGTTCCGATCGCCGTATGACCTTCACGGTCACCGTCCTCAAGGAGGGTGACGAGGGCTACCGCCGATACGATAAGCCGGTCGCGGATATGTTCCGCCTGTACGGCTACACCACCAACAAGGCGTATTACGTCGTGGACAACAAGGACAAGGATATCGGTGAGACCGGCAACGAGCGTTTCTTTGAGGGCCGCTACAGCCTCGCGATGTATCCGTCCGAAAAGGTGACCCTCAACTACGACTTCGACCCCTTCTTCCCGAAGGACAGCGAAGTGGTGTTTGAGTCCAGCAACGAGAACATCGTCACCATCGACAGCTTCGGCGCCGTCACCGCCAAGGCGGAGGGCTTCGCCTCGGTTACGGTCAAGATTCTGATGGACGGCGGCAGCACCTACTACTCCGAATCGGTTTCGGTGGAGGTCAAGGACCCGTTCCTGACGCAGGGCGGTCAGCTGAGCCATTACTACGGTCTCGGCGGCGTGGTGGAGGTGCCCAAGCGCCTGGGCCTCAGCGAGATCGGCGCGTTTGCGTTCTCCAACTTTGAATACGTGTCCAAGTCGCCGGAGGAGCTGCTCCCCGACGACAAAGAAACCACCAAGCAGTGGTACATCGGTGACAACACCGTCACCAAGGTGATCCTCCCCGAGGGCATCGAGAAGATCAACGCCTACGCGTTCGCCAATTTGACGGCGCTGGAGGAGATCGTTTTGCCGTCCACGCTGACCGCGATCGAATACGGCGCGTTTTACGGCTGCACGTCGCTGGAGAAGATCACCTTCAGCGGTGAAAACAACCTGATTATCATCAACCAGCACGCCTTTGAGCAGTGCGACCTGCAGGGCACGCTGGAGCTCCCGTCGGTCTGCGTGATCTCCGATTACGCGTTTGCCGGCAACAAGGATCTGGAAAAGGTGGTCACCGGCGATCCGCTCCTGTCCATCGGCCAGTACGCGTTTGCTCGCTGCGAAAAGCTCGCAGACGTGACCGTGACCGCCAAGCAGGTCAAGTACGGCCC
>JAFOFS010000306.1 GCA_017387165.1 Clostridia bacterium | reverse complement strand
GTCTGGATCTGACTCTGGCCAAGATCCCCCAGACCCAGCTGGCCCACAACTATATGACCGCTACCGCTGTAGTTGACACCAATGCCGTGACCATGCTGGTGGATGATGGCTCTGCAAATGCAGAAGCACCTCTGACCGTTATCAACACTTCCGGTTTCGACCTGCCCCAGACCAGTAATCGGATAAGCAGGAAACAAAGAACAACGAGTAATCAAACAGACGGAGATCGTCGGCGTGCGGTGTTGGCTTGGTGTACAGGCACGCAGTCACGCCGCCGTCCTCGCGGGTCAGTCCGGCAAACAGATAGAGACAACGCCGCGCCAGTGCGTCGGCGCGATAGGTGCGGTAGGCGGTCAGCGCTTGTAAGCGGAGATCGCCGAGCCACAGCCGACGGTCGCGTTTGGGACCGTCCTCAAATACGTCCTGCGCGCAGTTGCGCAGCGTGCGGAGTGAAACCTCGTCCATTTTGTTCAAGAAGGGGTCGTCGGCATCAAGCGGCACGACGTCTTCCTCCCGAAAAGCGGATACCGCCCGACAAGCAATGTCGGAGAACGAAACCCCAAACTGGCAGGAGGTGTCCAGCACCTCGATTTTCAGATACCGAAACGCGTGGCGACGCGGTAACTCGACCGTGCAGGGGAGTTCATCCAGATGCAGGTGGGATACCTGTAACCAACCTTTTCCCAGACAACCGCAATAATCATCGGGATCTTCGCCGATCTCACACAGGCGTTCACCTGCAGTGATACGCAGATACGCGGGGGCGTCCGCCGCACCGCCTACCGGTTGCGCGGAAAACGATAGGTATCCAACCCAATGCGTACCGAAATCCAGGCAGAGACTGTCACCTTTATTCAGGCGAGGTGTCTGACCGGAAAAGGGCGCCCGATCAACGGCTTCCCAGCCGCCGTTTTCGGCTTGTTGCAGGCGAAAGCAGTCGATCGGCTTCACCTGACGGGTGAAGAGCTCGCGCTGACACGCGGCCGCTTTATTCAGAAAATCGGTATTCATGGTGAATCCTCCTAAAGAAAGGGTTGGTCTTACACAGATTATACAAGGTTTGCGCTAACATTTCAATAGAATCCAAACATTTTTATGAAAATACACAAAGAAATCATTGACAAGCGCCGAAGTTAGTGGTAAAATCTAGTTGTAAATTGTTTGCGCTAACACCCGTTTGCGCGATATAAATGGAATTTGAGAGGGTATATGGCAACTTTAGACGATGTGGCACGCTTGTCGCAGGTTTCCGCCATGACGGTTTCCCGTGTTATCAATAATAAGGGGTCGGTATCAGAAGCAACGCAGCAACGCGTGATGGACGCCATCAATCAGCTGAATTATCGTCCCAATTTGGTGGCGCGCGGTTTGGCTACCTGCCGCACCAACTCCATCGGTGTGGTTATATCCCGTTTGGAAAACCCGAACTACGCGGTTATGGTGGCGGGTATCAACCGCAAAGCGGCAGAGTATGGGTATGATATCTTGTTGGGAAACGGTGAAGACCCTGCCGGATTGATCCAAAGCGTTAACACCCTGCTCAATAAGCAGGTGGACGGTCTGATCATTCTGCCGGAGGAAACCCGCGATACGGAGGAGAGCGACTCTCGGAAGAAGCGTTCCTCGCTGAACTTTTACGGTCAGCTTCAGCAGTTGATTGCCGAAGGCGGCGCTCGGTTGCCGGTGGTACTGGTGGGAGATTCTCAGGTAGAGGGAATCGCCGGTCGGGTCGGAGTGAATTACTACGAGGGCGCCCGTATGGCGGTGCGGTGTTTGTATGAAAAGGGGCATCGCCGTATCGGTATTGTGGCACATGAGGCCGGTCAGGTCGGTATCTGGGGCGAACGCCAGCGCGGTTTTTTTGATGCTATGCGTGAACTCGGATGTCCGGTGAGGGATGAAGACGTGATTTCTTGTCCCGAAGCAATGGAAGCCGCTATGCAAGTGGGCCTTCGCTTTTTTGCCGGTGCGGATCTGCCGACGGCACTGTATTGCAGTAACGATGAGATTGCACTTGGCTTTTTGAATGCCGCCGCGCAACGTGGTGTGCGTGTGCCGGAGCAGGTTTCGCTGATCGGGCATGACGGCAGT
>JAFOFS010000032.1 GCA_017387165.1 Clostridia bacterium | reverse complement strand
GGTGGAACCGGTGCAGACCGGCACGCGCTGAGCGGAGCCGATGAGCTTGCCGTTCAGTTCCGGGATGACCAGGCCGATGGCCTTGGCAGCGCCGGTGGAGTTCGGCACGATGTTCTGAGCGCCGGCACGAGCGCGGCGGAGATCACCCTTGCGGTGCGGACCGTCGAGGATCATCTGGTCGCCGGTGTAGGCGTGCACGGTGGTCATGATACCCGACTGGATCGGGAACGCATCGTTCAGAGCCTTCGCCATCGGAGCGAGGCAGTTGGTGGTGCAGGAAGCGGCGGAGATGATCTGATCGTCAGCGGTCAGGGTGTTCTCGTTCACGCTGTACACGATGGTCTTCAGATCGTTACCGGCCGGAGCGGAGATGACGACCTTCTTGGCGCCGGCGTTGACGTGAGCCATCGCCTTGTCCTTGCTGCAGTAGAAGCCGGTGCACTCCAGCACGACGTCCACGCCCAGCTTGCCCCACGGGCACTCGTTGGCGTCCTTGATCGCATAGATGACGATCTTCTTGCCATCGACAACGATGTAGTTGTCTTCGCCTTCACCCTCGTGGAAGTCCACGGTGTGACCCATGCTCAGGTAGTTGCCCTGGGCGGTGTCGTACTTCAGCAGGTGAGCCAGCATCTTCGCGCTGGTCAGATCGTTGATAGCCACAACTTCGTAACCCTCAGCGCCGAACATCTGACGGAACGCGAGGCGGCCGATACGGCCGAAACCATTGATTGCTACTTTAACAGCCATTGTAAAATACCTCCAAATAAAATTTATTTCATGGATACCTTTATTTTATGCCAAACGGTTGAAATTTTCAAGTGTTTTCCGCAAAAAAATGCCGATTTGTTCCACTTTTGTAACGGATATCTAAATTTTGTATCCCCCTACCGAAGCGTATGGCTATTTTTGATAAAGAAAGTCCCTTGCCGCACGGCAAGGGACTTTCGGTTATTCTTCGTCGGAATCGTCCAGCAAGAACAGGCGCGGAACGTTTTCCTCCTCCATCAGCTCCGCCAGCAGCTGATCGGTAACGGGGGTGGCGGAGGTGGCGGTCGGTTGCTGGTACCGCTGCTCCTCCATCAGCTCCGCCAGCGATTCGGTCGGTTCTGCTTCGGTCGGCTCGTAATCCCATTCCTCCGCAAACAGGAAGAAGGTCATACCAAGCGCCAGCAAGCCGATCGCCAGATCCGAGATGCCGGCCAGCTGACTGGCGTTGAACGACTCGGTATCCTCCAGCATCTGCAGTCCGAGGCGAGCCAGCGGCGAACTGATTCCGGACATCGCCGCGATGGCGGACAACGCACGCATCGTCCGACCGCTCGGCGGCGCCACGTTTGCCGCATAGCGGGCAAAGGCGAGCAAAAACAGCATCGCAAACAGCAGCATAAAGAAATCGTAGAACGAGCGCTTGATGTTGGCGGCGCTGGCGTACGAAAGCTCGTATCGCGCCAGCCGGCACCAGATCCACAGGACGGGGAAAAGAGAGCCGAAGCGACCGACAAAGCCGAGCGGCGCGCGGCGCAGCCATTTGCAGCCCAGCAGGATCAGCCACACGCCGCCCGCCAAGCCGAACAGGATGGAGAGGGTGAGGGTGGTCTGATCGGCGGTATTCAAAATTTGCGCGTTGGGCGGCGGCGTCTTGCCGGTAATGCCGAAGCGCAGCACGATCAAGATGGTGTCCAGCAGCAGCACACCGCCTGCCAGCGCCGCCAGCAGGCCGAGCTTCGGCTGTTGCTGACCGCCCATCGGGCGAAGCGGCAGCGGGGTGAAGTAGGACAGCGCCGCCAACCCGATTGCTCCGAGGCAAAGCGCCGCCAGAATCCACAGGCTGACCCCGGTTTCGCCTACCGCCTCCGCCTGCACCTGCGAGATGGTCAGCAGCCGCAGCAACAGCGCCGCCGCGGTCAGAACGGGGGTGGCGATGATCGCGATCTTATTGATGGTTGGTTTCATAAAACCACTCCGTTTTCGTCTTATTTACGATCGTCCAGATCGACGTAGGCGGTCGCCGGAACGACCGATTTGTACGCAGGACGGATGATGCGGTTGCTGGTGGTCAGTTCCTCCAGGCGATGCGCGCACCAGCCGGCGGTGCGTGCCACCGCAAACAGCGGGGTGAACAGATCGGGGCTGATGCCCAGCGACTGGTACACCAGACCGGAATACAGATCGACGTTGGCGCAGATGCCGGTGTCGCGTCCGGTCTTTTCCACCACCAGCTCGGGCGCCAGACGCTCCACCTTTTCCAGCAGATCGAATTCGTCACCGAAGCCTTTCTTATCCGCCAGATCACGGGCGTATTTCTTGAGCAGAACGGCGCGGGGATCCGACTTGGTGTACACCGCGTGACCCATACCGTAGATCAGACCGGAGCGGTCGCCCGCCTCGCCCTTCAGCAGACGGCGGAGATAATCCTTCACCTGCTCGTCGTCGGTCGGATCGGCGATCTCGGCCTTCATATAATTGAGCATCTCCTGCACCTTGAT
>JAFOFS010000305.1 GCA_017387165.1 Clostridia bacterium | reverse complement strand
TAAGGATAGATTAAAGAAAGGAGGCGTTGACCGTGAAAAGAAAAGCGTTGGCGGTGATGCTGGCGGTCGTTTTGCTGTTGCTCACGGCGTGTTCGACCACCAACAAATACGGCGACGCCTTCCGTTTTCCGTTAGGCGGAGAGCCGAAGCAGCTGGATCCGCAGATGGCGCAGGATGCCGCCTCGGTGGCGGTGCTGCGGTCGCTGATGTGCGGACTGACCGCCTTAAACGAGCAGGGCGAGCCGACCGCGGCGATCGCGGAGCGATGGGAAGTAAACGGAGCAACCTGGACCTTTACGCTGCGCAGCTCGGCGTGGTCGGACGGAACGGCGGTCACCGCCGCCGATTTTGTCTACGGTTGGGGGCGTGCCGTCGATCCCGACATCCGCTCGCCGTTGGCAGAGAAATTTGCCAACGTCAAGTCGGTGCAGGCAGACGGTGAGCGGCGGCTGGTAGTGGAGCTGCACATCCCCGATCCGCACTTTGCGACGGTGGTCGCGGATACCGCGTTTTTCCCCTGTCACGAGGAATTTTTCCTCAAAACCGAGGGGCGGTACGGTCTGGAGGCAGAGGACGTTCTCTGCAACGGACCGTTTCGGCTGACGCGTTGGGAACACGGGGAATACTTGATTATGCGCCGTAACGACGGCTTTTATGCCGCGGAGGACGTGCGTCCCGACGCCGTGCGTTACGTTATTCCCGAGGTCAAGGATCGGGTCAAGGCGCTGAAAGAGGGCGAATTGGACGCCAGCGAGCTGACCGCCGCCGAGGCCGGCAAGCTCAAAGGAAAAGTACCCGTTGTCGCGGTAAAGGACAGCGTGTTTGCGCTGTGGTTTAACACCTCCGTTTCCGCTCTGCAGGACGCGGCGGTACGCAAGGCGCTGCGAGATACGCTGGAATGGCAGTTGATCCGCGAACAGGCGGCATCGATGGGTCACGCCATCGACGGAACCGATTTTGTTCCGCCTGCCGCCTCCTTCGGCGGCAGCGCTTATCCTGCCGGCACCGCCGCTGATCCGACGATCGGCAACAGCGCGGCCGGCGCCGCGGTGCTGAAAGCAGCGAAGCTCCCCTCCCTCACGGTTATTTGCACCGACAACCCCGATGAGCTGCAATTGGCGCGGCTGATGGTGCAATCGTGGCAAAAAAACGCCAACCTGTATTTTTCGTTAAAGGCGCTCACCAAGGCGGAATTTGAAGCGCACCTCGCGGTCGGCAACTATCAGATCGCGATCGGGGAAGCGGTCGGCTACTCGGGAAATGCCGCCGGGGCGCTGGGCGCCTACCTCTCCGACGGTGCCGAAAACCCGACCCGTCTGCAGGATGCGGCGCTGGCCGAGCAGCTCCGACAGGCCGACACGGTCGGCAAGCTGCTCGCCTGCGAGCAGCGGTTGCACGATCTTTGTCCTGCCGTTCCGCTGTGGTACGGAGAGCGTTGGTTTGCGACCGGCGAGGAGGTCGGCGGTGTCGTCATTCGCCCGTTTAACGGGCATCCGCACGGGGCGATTTACGGCTTTCTGCACGCGGAAAAGTAATTTCCGATAATCTGCCCCCTATTATACAAAAAGTAATATCCTACTTGTTGTATTACAGCAAGTAGGATATATTTTTATTCTTCTTCTTTTTTCCAAACCGCCCGTGCGCGGAAGCATTCGCCGCGGTCGTGGGCGCCGAACAGCGCCGTTTCGACGCCGTTTTCGGTCGTCTGTTCCAAAACCGACAAGGTAACGGTTTCCCCGGGGAGTGCCTCGCGCAGATACTCGATCTCAAAGGAGGAAAAGCGCTTGCCAAACGCCTCGTCGGGCATATGGTCGGTCAGCAGATCGGCGTAGACGGTGTTGTTCAAATGGTGGTTCCAATCGGTCATCGAATAGGTGACCTTGACCGCGCCAACCGACTCTGCGCCTTGATTTGGCGCGGTTTTCTGCGGATCGGGGCAAGCGGTTTGCAAATCGATATCCGCCAGCACGTCGGGGAATTTTTCATAAAAGACGCGGGGGCGCAACGGGCGGTGTCCGACCGTATCCACCAGCGCAAAGGCAGAGACGGAGGAGATGAGCAGTTCTCCGCTTTGCTCCGACAAAAACTCGTAGCAACGGAAAAACTGTGCGCCCTGCGTGCCGCGTGGCCAGGTGCGGATCACCATCCGCTCCCCGAGAAGCGGCGAACGGAAAATCACCGAACGGGTGCGGGTCAGCACGAAAGCAATGCCTGCTTCCAGCAATTTCCCAAAACCTGCCCCTCGTTCTGCTAGTTGCATTTCCCCTACCTCCTGCTGCAGCTTCAGCTGGGAGGACAAGCGTAGCCGACGATCGGGATCGGTGTCGTAGGTGGTGACGTGGGTATGCCACAAATACGGATTTTCAAACATGCGGTTTCTCCACCTTTCGGGAAGTTTCCCTATTGAAAAGGCGTACACGCGAAGGTGTACGCCTTTTGGTTTCTTATTTCTCCGGCTTGATAACCTCAATACCGCCCATAAACGGACGCAGCACCTCCGGAACGGTCACCGAGCCGTCCGCATTCTGGTACTGCTCAACGATTGCCGGCATAATGCGGCTGGTCGCGAGACCCGACGCGTTGAGGGTGTGGGCAAACTGCAGCTTGCCGTCCGCATCGCGGTACTTGATGTTGCCGCGGCGCGCCTGATAGTCGCGAGCGTTGGACGCGGAGGAAACCTCCTTGTAGATGCCCATCGACGGGATCCACACCTCGATGTCGTTGGTACGCGCCATCGAGTAGGAGCAGTCGCCGGCCGCCAGCTTGGACAGCTGGTAGTGCAGACCGAGCTTCTGCACCAGGCGTTCCGCCTTGCCGACCATTTCTTCGAACGCCTCAGCGCTGCCTTCGGCGGTGGTGTACTGCACCATTTCCACCTTATCGAACTGGTGACCGCGGATCATACCGCGCTCCTCCGAGCGATAGCTGCCCGCTTCGCGGCGGTAGCAGGGGGTGTAAGCGCAATACTTGCGCGGAAGCTCTTCCAGCGTCAGCACCTCGTCACGGTGGAGGTTGACCAGCGCGGTCTCGGCGGTCGGGAGCAGGAACTTCGGCTCGCCGGTCGGGTTGCCGATCTTGTACACCTCGTCCGCAAATTTCGGGAACTGACCGGCGGTCAGACCGCAGGATTCACCCAGCATATGCGGCGGAAGCAGGAACTCATAGCCGTCGGCCAGATGCTCCGAAATGAAGAAGTTGAGCAGCGCCCACTCCATACGGGCGCCCATGCCGCGATACACCCACGCGCCGTTGCCGCCCAGCTTGGCGCCGCGCTTGTAGTCGATCATACCGAGCGACTCGCACAGCTCGACGTGATCCTTCGGCTGGAAGTCGAAGGTCGGCTTTTCACCCCACACGTGGATGATGGCGTTGTTTTCCTTGCCGCCGGCCACGACGTCGTCGTACGGCAGGTTCGGGAGGGAGAGCATCAGATCACGTTGACGGGTCTCGATCTCGCCCAGCTTGGCGTCTTCTTCCTTGACGGTGGCGGACAGCTCCTTCATCTTCGCCATAATGGCCGAAACGTCGCCGCCCTCCTTCTTGATCTTCGGGATCTCACGGGAAGCGGCATTCTGCTCCGCCTTCATCGCGTCCACCTTGGCGGTAGCGGCGCGACGCTGCTCATCCAGATCGAGAATCTCGTCGATGACCGCGTCCATATCCTTTTCGCGTTTTTTGCAGCACGCTTTCACATAGTCGGGGTTGCTGCGGATCAATTTGATGTCTAACATCGGTCTTGCCTTCTTTCTTATTTCTCACCGGCGATGGCGTTGGCCAGATCGCGCAGGTCTTCTTGCGAATAAAATTCAATCTGCAGGACGCCGCCCGTTTTCCCGGGAATCACCTTGATGCGACGATCCATTGCCTCGTTCAGCGCCAGCTCCACTTCCTTGTAGTAGCTGACGATCGGGGTCTTTTGCTGCTGTTTGGCAGGGGCGGCGTGGGAAGCCTTCGCCATCCGCTCCACCTCACGCACCGACAGCTGCTTTTCCACCGCTTGGTTGGCCGCCGCCAGCATCTCCGCCTCGGTATCAAACGAGAGGATGGCACGGGCGTGACCTGCCGACAGCTGACCGCCGGTCACCAACTCGGTAATGGCCTGCGGCAGATTGAGCAAGCGAAGCGCATTCGCAACCGCCGGACGGGATTTGTTGACCGCCGACGCGGTTTCCTCCTGCGTCAGACCGTAGGTTTCCATCAGCGATTTGAAGCCGAGCGCTTCTTCCATCGGATTCAAGTCCTCACGCTGCAGGTTTTCGATCAGCGCCACCGCCGACGCCTGCTGCTCGGACATTTCCCGCACCACGACCGGCACCTCGGTCAGACCGGCCATCTGGGAGGCACGCCAACGGCGTTCGCCTGCCACCAGCTGGTAGCTGCCGTCGGTCATCGGGCGGACCAGCAGCGGCTGCAGCACGCCGTGCTGGGCGATGGAATCGGCCAGTTCACGGAGCGCCTCATCGTCAAACCGCTTACGCGGCTGGTTGCGGTTGGGAACGATCTCCACGATGGGGAGCGAGATCTGCGTATCGTTATCCAGTGCGTTCTCCGCAAAAATCGAGCCGAGGCCTTTGCCGAGGCTATCCTTTTTCGCCATTGTCACACACTCCTTTTCAATGCTTTCGGATCATCTCCTGCGCCAACGCGTCATACGCCTTGCAGCCGCGGGAGGAACGATCGTAGTAATTGATGGGCTTGCCGAAGCTGGGCGCCTCCGCCAACCGCACCGAACGCGGGATGGGGGTGGCGAACACCTTGCGGGGGAAGAATTTCTTGACCTCCGCCATAACCTGCTGGGTCAGATTCAGGCGACCGTCAAACATGGTCAGCAGCACACCCTCGACGTCCAGTGTCGGGTTGTGCAGGCGCTTGACCTGGCGCATAGTCGCCATCAGCTGCGCCAGACCCTCCAGCGCGTAATACTCGCATTGGATCGGGATGATGACCGAATCGGTCGCGCAAAGCGCATTCAGCGACAGCAGACCGAGGGACGGCGGGCAATCGATGAAGATGTAGTCAAACTGCTCCCGTACGGCGGCCAGACCGGCTTTCAACCGCGATTCGCGGCGCGGCACGGCGGTCAGCTCGATCTCCGCACCGGCCAGTGCCTGGTCGGCAGGCAGGAGGAACAGATTGGTAAACGGCAGCGGAAGGATCGCCTCCTCGGCGGTACCGTTGCCGATGAGCAGATCGTAGACGCTGGCGCCGACCTTGTTCTTGTTGATGCCGACGCCGCCGGTGGTGTTGCCCTGCGGATCCATATCCACCAGCAGCACGCGCTTACCGGCAGCGGCCAAGGCGGACGCCAGATTCACGGTCGTGGTGGTCTTCCCCACGCCGCCTTTTTGGTTGTAAATGGCGATGATGCGACCCATTGTCTGCCCATCCTTTCGTAAAATCTTAACTATTATACCATATAAATACGGCCGGTGCAACCGCTTTTTTTATTTTATTTTTCGGCAAACACCTGATATTTCTTCGGGGTCAGACCGGTCTGCTTCTTAAAAAAGCGGATGAAATAGCTGACGTTGTCCATACCGAGGAGATTGGCCACCTCCTGCACGCTCTTTTTTTCCTCCGTCAGCAGCGCCTTCGCCCGTTCAATGCGACAAAGCACGCGAACGCGGCGAGTTGGAGCTTCTTCCCCCGCAAAAGACCAAAGCGCACGATCTGCTGATTACCTTTTAATCAAAAAAGCCTTGTCTGCCGACAAGGCTTTTTGCGTGAGTACGGAAGGCGGCAACGCCTGTTTTCTTTTCATTCTGTGTCTTGCAATTTTATGTACTCTTTTGTATAATAACGATAGGCTTCGGCCGTTACAGCGGAAGACAAAGGGAGGTTGCTTTATGAAAAGAACGACGCTAAACGGAAATTGGTTTCTGTCGAATGATACTTATCAAAAGCTACCGGCGGTTGTCCCGGGATGCGTACATACCGATCTGAAAAGAAACGGGATCATTTCCGATTATTTTTGGCGCGACAACAACGACTCCTGTCAATGGATCGAACGGGAGGATTGGTCGTATTCCCGTTTCTTTGATGCGGAGAACACCGCGGATGCCTGCCGTCTGGTTTTCGAGGGCTTGGACACCTATGCGACCGTTCTGTTAAACGGTGACGTCTTGGGCGAAACGCAGAATATGTTTATTCCGCACACGTTTGACGTCAGCGGCAAATTAAAGGAAAAAGACAATCTGCTGGAAGTCCGTTTCCGTTCCCCCGTCAAGGAAACGGAAAATCTGCCGGCGCGAACGGGTGCGTTCACCACGGAACGTATGTACACCCGCCGTATGCAGTGCACCTATTATTGGGATTGGGTGGATCGCTTTGTCACCTGCGGCATCTTTTTGCCGGTATATCTGGAAACGGGCGACGATTTCTGCGTGGGCGACGCGTATATTTACACCGAAGCCATCGATGACTTCGGCGCGCAGATCGTGATCGAAACGAACTACCTGAATCACGAAAAATCCGGTGTCGTTCAGTTTGAAATTTTCGACCCGAACGGACAGCGGATACACGAAAACAAGCAATACGTCCGTGAGCCGAAGACCGTGCAGCGGATCAACGTGACCGCTCCGCAGCTTTGGTGGCCGAACGGATACGGCGAGCATCCGCTTTATACCCTCCGCATCACGGCCAACGAAAACGTTCACGAGGAGACCTTCGGCATCCGCACCCTGCGCGTCGCCGAGATTCCCGACGCCAAGGACAGCGATTACCGTGCGCTTTGCCGCAAGCTGCAGGACCGCCAGCGAACGCCGATCGAGGAATTTGGTTGGGAGCGTCAGGACGGCCAGAAAACGCTGATCGATGAATTTGGTTGGGATGATACGGAAGAAACCGCCGGTTTTGTCGTGATCGTCAACGGCAAACGCATCTATTGCCGCGGCGGCAACTGGGTTCCCTGCGATCCGTTCCCGAGCGAAGAAAGCGAAGAAAAGATTGCCGAGATCGTGGCGCTGGCCGAAGAAGGCAATATGAATATGATCCGCGTTTGGGGCGGCGGTCTTTTTGAAAAAGACTGCTTCTACGACGAATGCGACAAGCGCGGTATTTTGGTGACGCAGGATTTCCTGATGGCCTGCGGCGAGTACCCCCAAAAAGAAGCGTGGTTTCTGGAGGAATTGACCAAGGAGGCGGCGTTTGCGGCGAAAAAGCTCCGCAACCATCCCTGCCTCGCCTGGTGGAGCGGTGACAACGAAAACGCGACCAAAGGCTTCGACTTGGGAGAAGAGTTTAACGGACGGGACGCGGCACTTGTCGGAACGGCGCCGTCGATTTTCGCGTTAGACCCCAACCGCCGCTTCCATCTGTCTTCTCCTTACGGCGGAACGCCGTATATGTCGATCACACGCGGCACCACGCATACGACGAATTTCTTCGGCGATATGTTCCAATTTTTCACCAACACCGACTGCGTATCCTACAAGGAGCATCTGGAGCATTTCCTGGCACGGTTTACCGTCGAGGAGCCGATCTACGGCACGCCGCAAAAATGCTCGCTTTTGAAATTCCTGACCGAGGAGGATCTGGCGGACGAGAGCGAGCGTATCCTGCGTTTCCATTCCAAGAGCAACCCCTGCGTCAATCCGACTCTGTTTGACTACGGCAAGACCTTTGCCGAGAAGATATTCGGCGGTTTCCACGGTGTGGAGGATAAGCTGTTCAAATACGAATATCTCCAGTACGAGTGGATTCGGGTGATTTTTGAAAATTGCCGCCGTCACACCGGCTTTAACGACGGACTCGTTTTCTGGATGCTGAACGATTGTTGGCCGGCGTCCATGAGCTGGTCGATCATCGACTTCTATAATTTGCCGAAAGCCGCCTGGTATTCCTTCAAGCGCTGCGCAAAAAGCGTGATCGGCTCGGTGAAAAAGGAGAACGGAGCGTTTCACCTCTACCTGTCGTCAGACGGAAAAAGCGGCGTCGCCAAGGTCGTGTGCCACACCCTCGCGCAGCAAGGCGTGTACGAAACGGAGGTCAGCATAGACGGCTACGGCGTAACGGTGCTGAAGTTGCCGTTCGACGGGCAAGAACCGTTTGTGATTTGCGACGTACATTTCGAGGACACGGTGGATCGTTGCTTCTACAAAGAGGGCAGCCTGCCGCTGGAAAAAAGCGATCGCTTCGAGGTGCTCCGCCAAGACGAGCAGTCGATCACCGTGCGCGGCACGGCGTATCTGCACGCGGTGGTTCTGGAGGGCGAGTATATTTTCTCGGACAACTACTTCTCTCTGCTGCCGGGCGAAGAAAAAACCGTTACCTATCGAAAGGCCACCGGCAATGCCGCTCCGGCGTTGCCTCGCGCCACAGCGTTTACTCTAACGAAATAAGGACAACGAAAAAAGGACTTCACGAAGGTGAAGTCCTTTTTTTGAATACGGCGAAATGATGGATACCATGCGAATCCGTTACATACTATGACACTTAACGACCGTTATGAAATGCGGCAGTGAAGAGCGAAAAAGTAAAAATCCTCATTCTGACGAATGAGGATTTTTGGTCGGAGTAGCGTTATAGTAATCAAGCGAAAACCCGCATAAATACTAGGTTTTTCGCAGCCGAAAACAGTACATATCTCTTGATTACTATGATTAATTAGAAATAAAT
>JAFOFS010000304.1 GCA_017387165.1 Clostridia bacterium | reverse complement strand
GGCTTGGTGAGCGTTATGGTGCGCGGCGATGTCGGCGCTGTCAACGCGGCCGTTCAGGCCGGCGGCGCTACCGCTGCGAAGCTGGGCGAAGTTGTGGCGACTCATGTCATCCCGCGTCCGCACGGCGACGTGGAGAAGATTCTGCCCTCGCTGAAGTAATCCGAAACGGATCCGTTCGGCTGACGGGCCCGGCGCCCGTCAGCCGGATCCTGACGGAGAAACTACTTGAAAAGGGGAAACAGACGTATGATCGTCGGTAAAGTGGTGGGCAGTGTCGTGTCCACTCGTAAGAATGAAAATCTCATCGGCAGCAAGTTTATGGTCGTCGAACCGCTCGCTGAACTCGGCGATGCGAGCCAGAAGATCGTCGCTGTCGACAATGTCGGCGCCGGTATCGGCGAGATCGTTCTGGTCGCCACCGGCAGTGCCGCCCGTATCGGCTGCGGCATGGCGGATTCGCCCGTGGATGCCGCGATTGTCGGTATCGTGGACAGCGGTATCGGGTTGACCGGAGTGATGTAACATGACCCTCGATGAACTGAAAGTCGTCTTACGTGACGGCGGTGTCGTCGGCGCGGGTGGCGCGGGATTTCCGTCCTATGCCAAGCTCGACAGCCGAGCCGATACCATTATTCTCAACTGCGCGGAATGTGAGCCGCTGCTGAAACTGCACCGTCAGGTGCTGGAGAAGTATGCGGAGGAGATTCTGCAAACGTTGGATCTGATTGCGAAAACCGTAGGTGCCAAGTCGGTGATCGTCGCGGTCAAGCGCTCCTATAAGCGCACGATTGACGCGGTGTCACCTCTACTCGACACCTTTGAGAATATGACGCTTTGCCCGTTGCCGGAGGTGTATCCTGCCGGTGACGAGGTGGTGATGATCTACGAGGCCACCGGTCGCGTGGTCGCTCCCGGGGCGTTGCCCATTTCGGTGGGTGTCACCGTGTTCAACGTGGAAACGGTGTACAACATGTCCCGTTTGCTCGCCGGCAAGGCGCTCACCCACAAGTACGTCACCATCGCCGGTGAGGTCGCGCATCCCGTGACACTGAAGGTGCCGCTCGGCACGCCGGTCAGTGAGCTGATCGCGGCGGCGGGCGGTGTGACGGTGGAGGATCCTGCTTACGTGTTCGGCGGCCCGATGATGGGTCGGCTCGGCACACCGCTGGAGCCCGTCACCAAGACCACCAACGCGGTGCTCGTACTGAACGAAACGCACACCATCGTGCAGAAAAAGCGCGCCAAGCCGTTCCTCGATATGAAACGGGCGATGGCCGCCTGCTGCCAGTGCAGCTATTGCACCGATTTGTGTCCGCGCCACCTGCTCGGTCATCCGATCGAGCCGCACAAGTTTATGCTGGTCGCGTCCAACGGCGTCACGAACGACGCCACCCCGTATGTTAACTCCGCCTTCTGCACGGGTTGCGGATTGTGCGAGATGTATTCCTGTATGCAAGGGCTGTCGCCCCGTATGCTGCTCACCGCCTGCAAAAACGGCATGAGAGCGCACGGTGTCAAGCCGCCCGCAGCGGAGCCGGCGTCGGTCCGTCGGGAACGGAAATATCGCCGTGTTCCGATGAGCCGCCTGCTCACGCGACTGGGTCTCGTGGCATACAACCAAACCGCACCGCTGTCGGAAGAGGTGCTCAGGCCGAAGAAGCTGAAGCTGTTGCTTTCTCAACACATCGGCGCTCCGTCCAAGGCGGTCGTTGCCGCCGGTGACACCGTGACGGCGGGTCAACTGATCGCCGCTCCTGCGGAGGAGGCGCTCAGTGTCGGGTTGCATGCGCCGCTCGGCGGTATTGTCAAAAGCGTGACCGATAAGGTCATTACCATTGAAGTAAAGGAGGGGTAATCCGTGAATAAAGCGATTGGCATGGTCGAAATGAAGACCGTGTCCTCGGGTATGCGCGCGGCAGACCGTATGGTCAAGACCGCTGAAGTGGATATCCTGGAAGCGAGCACGGTCTGCCCCGGTAAAGTCCTCGTCCTCATCAGCGGTGAGCTTTCGGCCGTGCGCGCGTCGGTGGATGCCGTCGTTGCCCACGATCCTGAGCCGGTCATTGATACGTTTGTGC
>JAFOFS010000303.1 GCA_017387165.1 Clostridia bacterium | reverse complement strand
GTTCCACGGCATCTGTATCGGCGCCGCCGGCGGTATGCTGGCGATCACCTCTCCCGATTGCCCTGCGTGCGTCAAGGGATTGGTGACCGAGGGAATGTTTGTGAACTTCCGCGAGTCGATGAAAAATCATCTGATCGAACGCAAACGCCTGATGTTCCCCGTCTTGCCGTGCATCGATTTTTGGTTCAAACGCCATACCGGACATTCGATGGCGAAGGGTCCCGTTGACGTCATCGGACGTATGGATAAACCGCTTCTGATGCTTCAGGGACGAATGGATCGCTATTCCACTCCGCACAATGCGGCGCGCCTGTACGAGCTGTGCCCGTCGGCGCAGAAAGAAATCGTCTATTTTGATACGGGTGACCACTCCATGCTGCGTGTCACCGACACCGCCAAATACGACGGCGCCGTGACCGCCTTTTTGGAGCGCTTGTCCGCGATCAGAGAATAAAAGGAGGATTTTATTATGAACGAACACAACACGTTTGAACGCGAGCCGCTGCCCATCTTTGAGGCGCCGCAGGAGGTGTACGCCCCGATGACTCAGCAGAATACAGAGGCGGAAAACACCATTCGCGAGCTGGCCGATTCGGCCTTCGCCAAAGGCTTGGCAGCAACCATTATCAGTCCCCTCCCGATCGCTTCGCTGATTGCGGTCATCTTGTCCGCCATCGGCCTGAAGGCGGTGTCCCGCGCCCGTGAGTTGGCTGCTGCGCACAATCTCAGCGCCGGCGGCAAGAGCGTGGCCGGCAAGGTGCTGAGCACCGTCGGCTTGGTCACCGGCCTGGTGTTTACCGCCATTTGGGGCTTTTACTTTTTGGCAATTGTGGCACTGGTTGTGGGTAAACTGAACTATTGATGAGGAGGAGCGCTTCATGATGAATGCTGCCTTCGCAGAGTGGTTGGCACAGCACGAGCTGACCGAGGCGTTTACCACCGCCGCAGGAGATGCGCTTTTTGTGAACGTGGAGAAGAAGTTCGGTGTGCTGAAGAAAAACGGCGACTACAACGTGCAATCGTTTTATCTGGATGACGTGACCGAGATCCGCACCTACGACGACGAGCACCTGCTGCTGGATTGGACCACGGCCACCACCTTGAACGTCCATCCGCGGTCGGAGCACCATTCCAGCAACGAGCTGTATATGCGGCTTCGGCTCAAAAATCATTTTGAAATGAAACTGCAGATCTTCCGTGCAGGCGGCAAGAACGTGCCCCGCGAGAGCAACGAGCACGTCAACCTGTGCAATTATGCCTACCGCCTCACGCAGACGGTGCGCGACCTTGCGATCGGCTTGCCTGCCCCCACCACCCAACCGTAACAAAAAAGCCCCCGGATACGCAAAAATAAACCGCTGAGATGGATCTCTCCACCTCAGCGGTTTTTTAATATAATCGTGTTATGAGAAAATTTAAGAAATTTTCGTTAAAAACTCACTCTGCGTTCTTGTCAGTCTCTTTTTTCTTGAACACAAACCAATAGATTGCAAAGCCGCCACCAGCTACTACAACGACTGCAAGCAGGATCCACAGCCATGTCAGATCCTTGCCGTTCTCATCGTTGTCACCAGGCTGACC
>JAFOFS010000302.1 GCA_017387165.1 Clostridia bacterium | reverse complement strand
GTAAATGGTATCATCACGAACAGTTATATAGGAGCAGTGCAAATTGCTCCTACTGATGAGCCAATTTTTCCACATATAACACAAAGTGCAGAAGAAATTTTTAATCAAATTGCAGAAGCGTATGCTTATATAACAGGAAGATTATCAGAAAAACAAGACAAATATGATACGAATTTACAGACAACAGATAAGACAGTTGTTGGAGCAATAAACGAATTAAATGGAAAAGCTGCTGGATATGCTGGAGGACAACGACGACGTTCAGAACGTCTGGCATAACTGGGAGCAGGAATAACATCGTTCAAGCAGATCACCGCCGGTGGTCTGTTTGTCGCATAAGGAGAGAGAAGAATGATCATTGAGATGTTCAATGGCTGGTACTTTTTCTGGTTGCTTTTGAGTGCCGGCGCGATTGTGGGTCTGTATTTTCTGTTGAGAAATCGCAGCGAAACCACCAAAAAAGCGGTGCTGTGGAGCTTGCTTGCGTTTGGTCTGCTGCTGCATTTTCTGAAGGTGTACATTCCGCCGTATTCGGTGGATGAGGCGCGTATGCTGCGCGACAGCTGGTTTGTGAACATTTGCGGCGCGAATATCGCGCTGTTCCCCTTTATGTTCTTGAGCAAGAACAAGCACGTGAAGGATTATATGTTCTACATCGGCGTGTTGAGCGGGTTGATTGCGCTGTTCTATCCGCAGGAGCCGCTTGCCAAAACGAATCAGCTGGGGGAAATGTGGGACATTATCCGCTTCTACTACCACCACTGGATGGTGATGGCGGTGCCGCTGCTGATGGCGATCCTGAAATTGCATCGCCCGTCCTACAAACGCGTGCTGGCGGCGCCGACCGGCTTGCTGCTGCTGATGCTGTTCATCATCCTCAATCAGATCTTCCAGTCGGAGCTTGGCTTTATTCCGCTGCGCGACAACGCCAATTTCTTCGACATCAATTTCAAGAACAGCTCGTACATCTGGGGACCGGGTGAAAACGATGCGATCGGCTCCTTCCTGGCGCTGTTTACCCCGTCCTTCTTCAAGACCATCCCGGTCGGTGAGTTCGCCGGACAGATCAAGTACTGGCCGTGGTTCTGGATGATCGTGCCGGCTTACGTGCTGGTGACGCCGCTTTCCTTCGGTCTGTCGATGATCTTCGACAGCGGTTCGCTGAAAAACGACTGGCGGACGCTGAAGACCAAACTGTTTACCAAAACCTCCCCCGCGATCAAGAATGCAGGGGAATGACTCACGAAAGGATGTTGGAATTATGGATTCGTTTGCGGAGCAATTGCTGAAAAAGAAGCTCGGCGGCAAGGAGGGCGTGATCATCGCCCTGATCTGGCTGGGCGTGATTATCCTTTCCTTGCTGGTGCTTCTCTTTTTTCCTCCGATCTCCATCTTGCTGGTGCTGCTGTGCTGGGGCGCCTGGTGGCTCACTCAGACGCAGTTTATCGAGTATGAGTACTCGGTTTTAAACGGCGATCTGGATATCGACAAGATCATCGGTAAGCGCAAGCGCAAGCGCGTGGTGCAGGTGCGTGCAAGCAAGATCGATGAGTTTTTGCCGGTTACCGATAAGCTCCGTCCGGAGGATTTCCAGCGGGTGCTGGTAGCGGCGTGGTCGAAGGATACCGCCACCTTCTACGTGACCTACAACAGCAAGAAAAACGGGCGCACGCTCGTGCTGATGGAGCCGAACGCCCGCGTGTTCAAGGAACTGTACAACGGTCAGCCGCGCATTAAGCAGCTGGCGCTGGAAAAGGCCTGCCGCGAGGCGGGAGTTGCTCTGCCCACCGAGCAATCGACGGAGGGGTAAGCGATGTCGGGGTATCGTCGCATCGACGAACACCTGATCCGCGCTTGTTTGGCTCCCCGTGTGCAGGACAGTCATAAGGGAACCTACGGCCATTTACTGGCGCTGGTGGGCAGCTACGGTATGGCCGGGGCTGCCCGCTTTTGCGTTGAGGGGGCGTACCGCTGCGGCGTTGGTCTGGTGACCGCCGCCGTGCCGACCGAGGTGGTGACACCGCTGACGACGGCGGTGCCGGAAGCGTTGGTCTTGCCGCTGTCGGCAGAGGTCAGACAGGCGGAAGAGGCGCTGATCGCCGGATTGGACAACAAGACGGCCGCCGTTATCGGCTGCGGCTTGGGCAAAAGTGAGTATGCGGCTGCGTTGCTTGAACGGGTGCTGCCGCTGCTGGAGGTGCCGACTGTTTTGGACGCGGATGGTCTAAATTGGCTGGCCGCGCATACAGATATACGGGAAACGGTGACCGCTCCGCTTTGCCTGACGCCGCATCCTGCCGAGATGGCGCGACTGCTTGGCTGTACGGTGGCGGAGGTACAGGCGGATCGCCGCGGCGCGGCGCGGAAATGCGCCGACCGCTACGCCGCCGTCGTGGTATTGAAAGGGTATCAAACGGTGATCGCATCGCCGCACGAACCGACGGTTTTGCTCAATCCGACCGGTAACGACGGTATGGCGGTGGGCGGCTCGGGCGATGTACTGGCCGGTATGATCGCCTCCTTTGCGGCGCAAGGGATGACGGTGGCGCAGGCCGCTGCCTGCGGTGTGTATCTGCACGGCTTGGCCGGCGATGCCGCCGCGGCGAAGCTCTCGCGTCACGGGATGCTGCCGCGTGATTTGCTGCAGGAGATCGGCCCGCTGTTTCTACGCTATGAGTAAGGCGTGATGGGATGAAACGGCTGGCGCTGGTGTTTTTAATCGTGTGTATCGGGGTGAGTGGCTGCGGGCTTCGGACGCCTGCCAAGCCGCTCACCTCGTGTTTTTCCGCCGATCTGACCGTGATCGACGCGGAAACTGCCTACAGCGGACGCCTGACGGTGGGGGAAAAGACGTACGAATGGGTGCTGACCGCTCCGCCCACCCTGTCCGGTTGCCGCCTCTGCTGCGACGGCGAGCAACTGCGGCTGACCCCACCCGAGGGCGAACCGCTGGTAGCGGCGATGGGGATCCTTCCTGCCGACGGGTTTCCGGTCACGCTGTGGTGCGCGCTGTTTGACAGCGACCGCACACCGCCTGCGTGGGACGGCGACGTCGCCGTATCGGAGGGGGATACCCCCGACGGACGCTATCGCCTGCAGACGGACGGTCAAACCGGCCATCCGCTCCGCTTG
>JAFOFS010000031.1 GCA_017387165.1 Clostridia bacterium | reverse complement strand
GGTCAGCACGGCGTGGCACTGGCTACCGCCGCGGCTTATTTCAATCTGGAATGCGACATTTACATGGGCGAGGTGGACATTGCCAAACAGCATCCCAACGTCATCCGTATGAAGATGCTGGGTGCCAACGTCATCCCGGTCACCCACGGTCTGAAAACGCTGAAGGAAGCGGTGGACGCCGCGTTTGACGCCTACCTGAAGGAATACAAGACCGCCATCTACTGCATCGGCTCGGCGCTGGGTCCCCATCCGTTCCCGAAGATGGTGCGTGACTTCCAGTCGGTCATCGGTATCGAAGCACGCGAGCAGTTCCTCGAAATGACCGGCATTATGCCGGATGCGGTCTGCGCCTGCGTCGGCGGCGGCTCCAACTCGCTGGGTATGTTCACCCCGTTCCTCGCGGATCCGGTCGAGATCTACGGCATCGAGCCGCTCGGTCGCGGCGAACAGATCGGCGATCACGCCGCCACCATGAAGTTCGGCACCAAGGGTCGTCTGCACGGCTTCGAAAGCTATCTGCTGCAGGATGAGAACGGCGAGCCGCTGCCCGTCTACTCCATTGCCAGCGGTCTGGATTATCCCGGCGTCGGTCCGGAGCATGCGTTCCTGCGGGATGCCGGTCGCGTGCATTACGAAACCGTGTCGGATGAGGAAGCAATGGAAGCGTTCTTTATGCTGTCCCGTTACGAGGGCATCATCCCGGCCATCGAGAGCGCCCATGCGGTTGCCTACGCCATCCGCTACGCGAAGGAGCATCCGCACGGCTCCATCCTCGCCTGCCTGTCCGGTCGCGGCGACAAGGACATCGATTACGTCTACGAGAACTACGGCTGCGGCGAGAAATTCAATCTGTAAACAAGCCAAAGAGGTTTCCTCCGTCGGGGAAACCTCTTTTTTATGCAACGCTCAAAAAAGATTCCCGATACCGTGAGGTGTCGGGAATCTTTTTGCTTTTATCAGTTGGCGAAAACCTGTTGCAGTGCGAAATCGTCGCCGTCCAGTTCAATCGTCAAGCCGCCCTGATGGGTGGGATAACGGTCGTACTGACCGGTTTTCAGCGCATAGGTCCAGCGGACGCCGCCGTAATACACGCTGGTGTTGTTCATGTGGCTGTGACCGACAAACATACCGTCGGTGCCGACTTCCAACATGATCTCGTGCAGACCCTTCATGGTCCACGCCGACTTGAACTGCTCGCCCTTGGTGCCGAAGTCACCCGGCTGTGCGACGTTATCCACACCGATGGTGTAGGTGACGCTCGAACTGTCGGTAGCGCCCTGATAGCAGGCCGCCTGCGCCGCCTCGTGGAACTGGACCGGCGGAATATGGCACACGATAAAGGACGGGATGGTCTTGCCCGAAACCGTGTTGGCATTGAGTGCCAGCGCACGGTACCACGCGATCTGGTTGTTGCTCATACCGACACGCTTGGTCACTTCGGGATCGCTGGTTGCACCGCAACCGTTGGAATCCATCATATAGATGGTACGCTGCAGTTCGCCGTTTTGTGCAATGCCGATGGAATAGTTGCCGTTACCATCGATCTCGTGGCGGCGCTTAAACAGGCAATAGTCGGTATTTTCGAGCAGCGTGCTCTGCCACACCACGCCCTTGGTGCTTTCGTTGTCGTGGTTACCGTAGACAGGTGCCCACAGAACTTTCTGCTCTTCCAGGCAATTGATCAAGGCCTGGAAGCTGGTGCCGGCATCGTCAAATTCACCGTAGACCGTGTCGCCGCTGATAATGACGAGGTCGGGCTTATTCGTCTGAATCAGATAGCGGATCTGATCCAGCACGCGCTCATCCATCTTTTCAGGTGCCCAGAATTCGGTGCCGCTGGCACCCAAACGATCGGGATCGCGCTGCTGGGCGCTGTCGATGATCTGCGTATCGGACAACTGCAGAATCTTGAAATCGCGGTCGGCGTTCAGGTCAATGACGTAGTCAAAACCGAACGCATCGAAATCACCGGCAGAAACGTAGCCGTTAGCGGTGTCTGCCATACCGAAGACGGTGGTACCGCCGTTGGTGGAGGTTACCGAGGTGATGAATTTGTTCGCGCTGGTCTGCCCAATGGTAGAAGTCGGCAAACGCTTGTCGGCGATCGTCTCGCCCAAAATACGGGAGCGGATGTTCGACAGGTTGCCGCTTTGCATAGCGAGGCGGGAGGCATCGGAATCGTTGGCGTTGTTCACCAGCATGCGGACGGCATCCGCAACGGTGTATTCACCGTCGGTATCCACGTCGCCTGCGCGATAAAGCGATACCTGCTGGCTGATCTCCAACGTGCCGTAGCGATAAACGACCGTGTTGTCGCCGACGGTTCCCAACGCCGAGGAGGCCGCGTTGACCGCCGCGCCGTTGATGGAGACGACGTTATCCAGAACCAGCGGCCCGCCGGTCACGTCAGCAATCATCGGAGGCAGGGTCGCCGAAGCAGACAGATCCACCTGCGACCACGCCGCCGCTGCGGCGTTCCACTTGAACATAATCGGGGCGAATTCCACAAACATATTGCCGAGTTCGTAGCGACCCGAAACCAGCACCATATCGCCGTCCTTCGGCGCGTAGCCATAGTCAACCAGACAGAGATAATACGCGGTGTTGCCGTATTTCTTGACGGCGACCGCCGCACGGGTACCGTTGATAAACACGCCCGAAGAGATCTCGTTCGCCGGATAGATGAAGGTTCCCCAGGAGCTGTCGACAGGCATATTGTCGGTGGCGGTCAGATAAATGCCGCTTTGATTGTTCGGTTGGCTGCTCGCCCAAGTGAACGAGACGTTCTGACCCGCACATTCGACGTAAGCGGAAAGGGAAACGCCGTAAGCGTTGACGTACAACGTGTTGTCGGCACGGAGGGTCATCACGTTGCCCTCATCCGAGCGGGTCAATTCGCCCGCCGCAATCTGTACCGTAAAGTTGCCGGAGGGGAGCTTGGCCGCAGGGACAGTCACCTTGAAGCTACCGAAATCGGTCTTGGTAAACGCGAGATCGGTCAGTTCCGTCGTGCCGACCGTCACGGTCAGACCGCCGTAAACCGCCTCGTTCGGGTTACCGAGAATGCCGATGTTCGGCTTGAGGAACAGTTCCAGATCGCCGTTTGCGTTGATACCGCTTACTTCTTTTTCGCTCAGACCGAACGTAAACGGATTGACCAACTTATTCGGATCGACGTAATCGACCTGTCCCAGCGTGGCGGAGTCGCCCTTGGTGCCGTAAATCAGCACGCCGTTGCCGATGAAGTTGGCGTCCAAAATGTAGTTTTGACCGGCGCCGATCTCGTTGCCGTTGATCTTAACGGTCAGGAGGGCATCGTCCTTGAAGCCGTCGCTGTCCTTATCGACCATCTCAAGGTACAACGACAGGCGGAATTTGGTTCCTATTGCCGCGCCGAGCGAGGTCAGCGAAGCGGAGGACAGACCATGACCGTAGGTGGTCGTTCCCTTCAACAGGTTGTGGACAAACACCATACCGTCGGTGCTGCGAACCGCCACACGGATGCCGTCCCACTGTCCCTTCATGGTGGTACCGTAATCGAAGAACACGAGATTTTCCACGTCGTCTTCCACATCGGCATAACGGGTCATATCGACTTCAAAAACCGTTCCTCGCAGAGAGATGTCGCTGATTCCGATAGCCGTCGAGGTCGCGCCGTATTCGCCGTTCGAAAGACCGAAGTCTTCCAGACTGACGTGATTCTTGACGTCAACCGAGGAAAGCGAGAGGGTGTTGCCGGTGTTCTCGTAGAACGCCACGGTGTTGCCCAGCGTCACATTCGGGAACACCAGCTCGGATTCACCGACCGCCTGACCATTGATCAGCAGGCGAACCGCCGCGTCGTCCTTTGCGCCGTCGCCGTCCGAATCGATGTAGTGGAGGGAAACCGACCATTTCATCTGGTCGCCGTAGTTGATGCCGAGGGTGGAAAACTCCGTCTTCAGTACACGGGTGCTTCCGTCGGGCGCATAGATGTTCAGGGTGCTGTCCTTGCGGAGCAGCATCTGGACACCGCTGCGCGGAGTAGCGGCAGTGCCGCCGATATAGATACGACCGCCTTCGCCGTCAACAGCGGTGGAGTCGTAAGTATGAGACACGTTAAAGAGCAGTTCCTTGCCTGCCAGCGAATTGACGTTAGCCGAGGTGAGGACGTGGTTGTAGTCGCCGTTTTCAATGCCGAGATCCGACAAGGTGATCTTGACGTGTTCGGCGCTGCTGACCTCGTTCCAGGTGTAGGAGGCGCCGCTCTTGGCGACCAGGCGGAAGGAAACCTCCGCAAAGTCCACCACCGCACCGTCGAGGGTGGATTGGAACTGACCCTTGAAGGTAAGCGTTTCACCGGCGCCCATGGTGCGGTTCACGCCGTCCATCGGCATACGGAACACCCACTTGCCCGCGCCGTATTTGATGAGATAAGCGCCCGAAAGCGGCGCGCCGTCCAGATAGACAGCGCCCTTGCCGTCCACGGGGAGGAAGTGGGTGGTATAATCGGTGGTGCAGGCCGCCGAGTCACTCGCCGACAGGTACAGGTGCTCCGAGGTGGCGCGACCGGCACGGATGGTCAGCTTGATACCCGATTCCGAAACGGAAGGCGTATCGGGGGTTTCCTCATCACCGCCGCCGGCGGTCTCCACCTGCGCCCAGGATTTTTCTCCGGTGCGCTGGAAATGCACCTCGGCAAATTCAATGACATAAGAGGGATCTTCCGAGCAGGAAAATTTACCCCTGATGGTGACCGTCTGACCGATTTCCAGCAATTCTTCGGCGTTGATGTTGTTGGAATACAAAATCCACTTACCGCCGTTGCCGTCGGTGCCGTACTTTTGCACGGCGTAATGCTCGGGAGCAGGCGCACCGTCGATGGTGATGCTGCCCTCCCCTGCCAACGGAAAATAGCGGTGGGTGGAGTGATTGCTGCCGGACGGAGCCGACTCTGCCGCCGAAAGGTACAGCGGAGCGTAATTGCTCTCACGGCCGGGGCGAATGAACAGCTGCACATTCGTTTCGGCCGCTTCGGTCGCAGAGACCGAGGCGATCGGCGCCACACAAAGCAGCAAGCAGATCACCGAAAGAAGCGCCAAGACGTTTCTGATTACGGTCGTTTTCATCGGAAATACACCTCACGATTGTAAAGTTATTTTTATTGTAACATTTCTCTGTCAAAAAGTCCACACTTTTTTGATATTTATTTATGCAATATAGATAGACTTTTACAAAGTGGCGGTTGCAATTCGTTCGTGATTTTAGTATAATGAAAAAAACGGTTATACTATGAGGTGAAAACGATGTCCAAACGAAATGCTTATCCGCCCCGTTTCTGGCCCGCTCTGGTTATTTTCAGCCTGATCGGTCAGGTCGCGTGGGTCGTGGAAAATATGTACTTCAACGTGTTTGTGTACAAGATGTTCCACGCCTCCGCCTCCGCGATTTCCGCTATGGTCGCCGCCTCGGCGGTTGCCGCCACCCTCACCACCATCGTCATCGGCGCGTGGTCGGACAAGATCGGACGGCGCAAGCTGTTTATCTGCGGCGGTTACATCCTGTGGGGTATCTCCATCGCTTGCTTTGCGCTGCTGCGAATGGACGTCTTAAATCCCCTGTTCCCGTCGGCGGCTGCGGCTGCGGCGGCCGGTGTATCGCTGACCATCGCACTCGACTGCGTGATGACCTTTTTCGGCTCCTCCGCCAACGACGCCTGCTTCAACGCCTGGCTGACCGACGCCACCGCCGAAAGCGGACGCGGCGCCGCCGAGGGGGTCAACGCGATGATGCCGCTGGTCGCCATTTTGGTGGTATTCGGCGGCTTTATGGCGTTTGATCTCGACAAGCAGCAAAGCTGGACCGCCATCTTCCTCATCATCGGCGCCGTGGTGCTGACCATCGGTCTGCTGGGTATGTGGCTGATCCGCGAGGTGCCGACCGACAACCCCGAAAACCACCGTTTTTGGGGCAACATTCTGTACGGCTTCCGCCCGTCGGTGGTCAAGGCCAATCCGCTTTTGTATCTGACGCTGGCGGCGTTTGCGGTGTTCAACATTTCCATCCAGATCTTTATGCCTTACCTCATCTTGTACTACGAGGTCAGCCTCGGTATGGCGGACTACGTCCTCATTATGGCGCCTGCCATTCTGCTGGCGTCGGTGGTGACGGCGGTGTACGGACGCCTGTACGACCACAAGGGCTTCCTCCCCTCCCTGCTGCCGAGTCTGGCGGCGCTTTGCGCCGGCTATCTCGTGCTGTTCTTCTTCCGTCAGACGGCGCTCGTCTTTATCGGCTCGCTTCTGATGATGTGCGGCTATCTCACCGGTATGGCGGTGTTCGGCGCGATGGTGCGCGACCGTACCCCCGTCGGCAAAGCCGGTATGTTCCAGGGTCTGCGCATCGTCGGTCAGGTACTGGTGCCCGGCGTCGTCGGTCCCGCCATCGGCGCGGCGGTGCTGAAAAACGCCGAAACGATCGCCAACAACGACGGCACCAGCTCGTTTATTCCCAACCAAAACATTTTCTTGGCGGCGCTGGCGGTGATTGCCGTGCTGGCCATCGCCTTGATCCCCATTATCCGCTTGCTGAAAAAGGAGAAAACCGATGCATAAGCTGTACACCGCCGACGGCGAAGCCCTGCAGGGGCAGCCGTGGAGCGTCTATCCCCGTCCGCAGCTGCGGCGAAACTCGTTCATCTGCTTAAACGGTGAGTGGGAATTTGCCGTCACCGAGGGCAACGAGCCGCCTGCCGTCTACGACAGGCGCATTCTGGTGCCGTTTGCTCCCGAAAGTCTGCTTTCGGGCATCGACGAGGTGTTCCCCG
>JAFOFS010000301.1 GCA_017387165.1 Clostridia bacterium | reverse complement strand
GATCCATTCACTGTCGTCGTAAATTTTGCGGTTCATAAAAATGCCTTTGAACATCCCCTGAAGCCGCTCCGAAAGATTGTTCCAGATGGCGTTCGGAAGGTGATCCCCACTGAAAACGAATTTTCCGCGGCGAATCACTTCTTCATAGGACTCCCCGTAATGTTCAAACGGCTCGCATCCTAGCAGCAGGATGGTGAAATACAACACCGCCGCCGCGAAACCCTCGTCCACCGCGGTGCGATCCACCTCGGCGTAGCTGCGGGTCTGCTGCTCCCGCATCCGCTCGTACAACTCGGGCGAAGTATACTCCCGTCGGCCGACGGGGCAGCGCAGGCGCTTGCCGCTGTTGCTGTCGTACTGGTAGCTGTCCAGATCCACGAAATACACCTGCTTGGTGTTCGGGGCGATCAAAATATTGGAGGGGTTGACGTCGCACATCAGCAGGCGTTTTTCCGCCAAGCGATGCAGCAGCGAAAACCGCTCCGCGATACGGCGGCACAGCTCTGCCAGATCGCGGCGATCGTAGCCGAACGGATTGCGGTTGTCCGCCATCTGCGCGATCATCGTTTCCAGCGGCACGGTGCCGTCGGGCACCTTTTCCATCAGATAACCGATCATATGGCCGCCCTCAAAATCGTAGACGGTCGCTTTCGGCCAGCAGATATAATCGAAGATCTCGCTGTTGACGTCGGAGATCTCCTCTGCCAGCGCGGCAATCTTCTCCACCCGTCCGACGGTCAGATTTTTCGGGTGGTACAGTTTGATGACCATCGAGCGGTAATGCTCGGTCGCGTACACGTTTCCCTCGCCGCCGCCGCTGAGCTTTTCGCCCAGTCGTTCTTCCCGATACGGCTGGTCCTTAAATTTTACGTAGACGACGTCCCCTGCCTTCGGTATGCGCAACGTGTCGGGATAGGCCGCCCGTTCAAAATCATTCATCCGTCGTTTCCTCTTGATATACGATAAATTCTCCGCGGTCGTTGCGAATACGCGCCGCCAACTGGAGAGGGTTGCCGAGGGCACAAATCTGCTTGGCAAAGGTCGCATTCTCGGTCACGACAAAAAACTTTTTGTCGGGATGGGTACGGAGCATTTCCAAAATGCTTTGCTGGTCGTTCTCCTTGATATCCTGTAGCAGTACCGCCTTTTCCTTATACATACTCAGACCGGACAGGGCGCCCTTGGCCTTGTACTTGGTCATCGCATCCGGATTGGAGGTGGACTTGGCGACCGAAGCAAACGAATCCGCATAGACGAACACCTTCATTTCGTCCAGCAGCTTGTTCAGCGTCACCGCGTAGCCACAGGACAGCGCACTTTCATCCAAAAAGAGGTTATAATTCCCGAGATCCTTATAACTGATCGGCGAGCCGTCGGGCACGATGACGTCCGCCGACAACTTCCGTTTCAGATCCCCCAGCACCCGATCCAGCAACGGGAAATACCGATTCCGCAGATAGTCCTCATCGGCGGGGTGGGTGAAATGCGGGAACAGATCGCCCATCACCGGCAACGCATCCGCGATGCTCGCGTAAGCGGCAGTTGCTTTCGCGTATACCTCGAGGGCGCTTTCGTGACCGTCGTTGACCGTGCGGTGGGTGCTTTTATTGCGCATCTCACCGATCTTGTCGTACATAGTGCGAATCGCCTGAAAACTGGTGGGAGCGCAGTAACCGCTCGTCTTCACCGCATACGGCTGTCCGTTATGGCTGGTAAACAGGAAACCGCCAAACAGCTTGATCAAACCGTCGATGGCCATCCCCAAATCGGTAAAGGATTGCGTGATACCGGCGGCCAGTACGTCCTCCGATATACCTCTACAGTTCCACAATTCCACTCCCAGCAGCGCGTTCAGTTCCTTTTGGAACAGAATCATACGCGGGGAATACGAGTCCTCGGAGTCAATGCGGGCGGCGCGGGATTCCCGAATGGACTGCTTATAGATATACTCTTTTTCCCAATCGGGGACGCCGTTGGTGATCCGCTCGATCAGCTCACCCAAAAATGCGGCGAAGATATCCTCCAGAGCGGTGCGGCAATCGATGTCCTCGCGATCGGAGAACGGATCGTAGCGGCGGCGCTTTTCGTACAGTTCAGCGTAAGAATTGCTCATGCTTGTTTCTCCCGTGCT
The DNA here is from genome assembly GCA_017387165.1 of Clostridia bacterium. Lineage (GTDB taxonomy): Bacteria > Bacillota > Clostridia > Oscillospirales > Acutalibacteraceae > RGIG426. The sequence goes on along the minus strand of JAFOFS010000301.1, from coordinate 1,410 downwards.
TCAAAATAATCGGTGTCTCTCTTGGCCATATTGTACAGGTTACAAATCGCCTTTTTGCTGCCCCACGCGGCACTGCAGCCGTACAGCGCGATCGCCGTGCGGCGGTTGCCGCTCTGTTCCTGCTGCAGGGCGACCGCATACGCAAAATCGGGGTGGTCGCCAAACAGCGGCTGCAGTTCCTGCCGCAATGTTCCCTCTTGCAAAAGGGTCGTCACGTAGCCGTTCAACCACTCGCCGTACCGTTTGTGGAAGGTGGCGGCGGCGTCCTTTTTGGTGTTGAGCCGATGCGCCTGCGCCAAATGCTCCACGCACTCAGCGATCGGCGCTTTTTCCAGCTGACCGATCCGCGCCAGGCGCAGGTGTGCCGAATATTGCAATTCGGCATTACCCTTTTCCAGCAGTTCCTGCAACAGCGCTTTGGCGGCCGGGTAATCCTGCGGAAAGCCCTCTTTTCTCGACGACCAATAGCAATCGGACAGCTGCAAGTTGGCGTTAATAAAGCCGCATTCCCGTGCCCGTTCGAAGCAGTTTTTTGCTTCCTCCAACTGCTCGGCGGAAAAGCCCTCGCCGTACAGCGTATCGTAGCCGATCATATACCCCAAATAGCGCCAGACACGACCGGCCGTATCGTCAACATCCAATGCCTGACGCATCAGAGCAATACACAACCGGCGATGCGCGTTCTTGTCTGCCTGCCACAATTGACAGCTCACCTCGTAGGCGGTGGATGCGTCCAGATGCGGCAGAGTGCTCTCCGCGTAGCGTTGCAGGCGGACGACCGAAAGGGTGATCTCCTTCTGCACGTGCAGGTACAACAGGGTGGACGCCTGCTGCGGCGTCGGGGTGCCGGTCTCAAAATAGGATGCCGCTTTTCCGGCGTACTGAGAATGGCGGTTCTTTTGCCACAGTTCCAGATAGATGCCGCCGATCTTGCTCGCCTCATCCGCACGACGGCGGCTTTGGCCAAGCGCCGGCAGATTGTTCCCTGTCAGGGTGTAGAGCGGATGGTCATACAGCCATTCCAGCCATTCGAGCGCTGCTTCCTTTTCGTTTGCATCGTACAGAAGAGTACCCATTTTTTCGGCCAGCACACGGCTGTTGGCAGCAGAGGCAGAGGTCGCGCCCGACCGCCGATACAACGACAGCGCTTCGGTATACGCTTTCTGCTCGTAGGCGTGATCGGCCAGCAGGCGAAGCGCCCGTTGGCTGATGGTTTGCGGCGGTACCGAAGCATACTGTTTCACCAGCCGCGTCAGCAGCGCCTGCTTACCCGATGCGGAAATCACCGAAGGATGGATGTTGTCGTGGGCGGCCAGCGTTTCCACCGTGGCCAGCTCCGCTTCGCTCCGATGCGCGTTTTCAAACGTGGAGAGTGAGTACATATACTTGGCGTACAGCGGATACCCCTTT
>JAFOFS010000300.1 GCA_017387165.1 Clostridia bacterium | reverse complement strand
TGCTTGCCGCGGGTCACACCGGGGCGATCCTGCGCCGCGGCAGCCTTGCGGCCGGCGAGCATATTGATAAAGGAACTTTTGCCGACGTTGGGAATGCCGGTGATCATAATGCGCAACCGTTTCGAGGCAATGCCCTTTTCGGCGCGGCGCGCTAAGATCTCAGCTCCCGCGGCGTGTGCCGTACGCACAAAATCCTGCACGCCCTTTTTGCCGCGACAATCGACAGCCACAGCGAACTTGCCCTCTTTTTTCAGAGCAGACAGCCAGGCGGCGGTGAGATTCGGGTCGGCCAGATCCGATTTATTGAGCACGGTAATGCGAGGCTTATCGCCCAGCAGTTCGTCGAGCACGGGGTTGCGCGAAGCGTTGGGGATGCGGGCATCTACCACCTCGCACGCCACGTCGCACATCTTCAAATTTTCACTGATCAAACGACGGGTCTTGGCCATATGGCCGGGAAACCAGTTGATCGTATTTCTGTTTTCTTCCATTACACCAAACCAAAATCACTAAAGGGGAACAAGACCAGCAGCGCACGGCCGACGATCTCCTCACGGTCGACCACGCCGACCGCCTGATAACGGGAATCCCAGGAATGGTTGCGGTTGTCACCGCAGGCAAAATACTGATCCTCGCCCACCGTGACGGGGAAATAGGATTCGTTATACCACAAATGCGAATCGCTCATGACTTCATTGATATACGGCTCATCCAGCGGCCGGCCGTCAACGATCAGTCTGGCCGTGTCCGGGTCAAAGTCGACCGTCTGCCCTTCGGTGGCAATAATACGCTTGATAAAAGGCTCCGACTGTTCGCGCAGAGTAAAGACCACGACGTCGCCTACTTTGGGCTCATATAAGAAATTGGACACGATCACGCGCTGACCGTCAAGCAAAGTCGGGGTCATCGACGGGCCGGAAATGGTGACGACGCGAAGCAAAAAGGTAAAGACAAAGACGACCACCACAAGAGCCAGCACCAGCATTTCGACCCATTCGTACAGTTCGTTTGCCCGAGTGTTCTTTTTTTCTAACGGTTGATTTTCCATAGACGCCTCCACAAAAAATGAAAAAGGGGGACAATACTGTCCCCCTTTACATGCGTCAGATTCTTTCCTTAACGCGGGCAGCCTTACCAACGCGGTCACGCAGATAGTAAAGCTTGGCTCTGCGGACTTTACCGCGGCGAACCACCTTGACGTCCACAACGTTGGGCGAATGGACAGGGAAAACTCTCTCCACACCTACGCCATGGGACAGGCGGCGAACGGTAAAGGTCTCGGTCAGACCACCGCCGTTGCGGGAAATGACAGTGCCTTCAAACATCTGGATACGCTCTTTGGAGCCTTCCTTGATGTTGACGCTGACAGCAACGGTATCGCCTACTTCGAAAGCAGGGACATTCTCTTTCATCTGCTTGCTGTTGAACTTTTCGATCGCAGTCATAGTATCCTCCATTAATCATCAGTACATTCATACACCGCGCCCATGCGCAGCCAGCGGAATGCCCGTATTACATGCTCGGATATTCTATCACAAAAGTTCGTACAATGCAAGAGAAATTTTTATTTTATTTCAAATTTTAATTCTTTTCCGTCGGCCGACACCCGGGCCTCGGTAAAACGACCCGATTCAAAGACGTGACGCACCAGCCGATCCTCGACCTCGCGCTCGACGTAACGGCGAACGTTACGTGCGCCGTACTTCTCCGAGAAAGACTGCTCGGCAATGAACGCCAGTGCCGCCTCATCCCAGCTGAGCGTGATGTTCTGCTCAGTAAGACCGTCGCGCAGTTCCTTCATGAAGCCGTCGGCGATATCGGCAAAGACCTCCTTGGCAAGCGGATTAAAGACGATGACCTCGTCGACACGATTGAGAAACTCAGGGCGCAGAAAATCACCCAGCGCCTTCATGGCCTTGTCGCGACTGCGCGTATTGACAGTGGCACCGAAACCGGCCGCCGTTCCACCGATCTGACTGCCGGCGTTGGACGTCATGACGATGACGGTATGCTCAAAGGA
>JAFOFS010000299.1 GCA_017387165.1 Clostridia bacterium | reverse complement strand
CAGGGCACGCTCCAGCCAAATGGAACCGATATCCAGCGCTTCATAGAGGGACGATTTTTCGCTGCGCTTGGCGATGCGATCCTTCGGACGCATGGTCTCGTCGGTGGAAATGAGCTGCACCGACACCTTATCCGCCACCGTCACGCCGTTGCTTTCGCGGGTGGACAGGATCTGAACCATCACCACAAACGGCTCGTTCATCATGCCGTAATACATCGTGTTGCCCTGGCGCACCAGCGGCTTGCCTTTATACTGCAAAAACGGTTTATCTGCCATCTGTTATTCCTCCGTTTCGTAATTTTCTCCCAGTAGTATACCACACTCTCGCCGCCTTGTCAAACGATTGTAAGAAAAAGTTTACATTTCTCGCACTTTACTTTTCGGGAGAAAGCGTGTATAATAATGGTAATTATGTAAAAAGGAGGACACCGTATGCGCAAACGTCCGATCAATCAATTGAAATTCGGCGCGGTGCTGTCGTATTTTTCGCTGGCAATGGGCGTCGTGGTGTCGCTCGTTTACACGCCGATTATGTTGCGGCAGCTCGGCGAATCGGAGTTCGGTGTGTACAACACCGTCTTGCCGATCGTGTCCTATCTCAACCTGCTGAGCTTCGGTCTCGGCTCCGCCTACACCCGTTTTTACTCCCGTTTCAAGGTGGCGGAGGATCGCGAGGGAATGGCGCGTCTCAACGGCCTGTTTCTCACCATCTACGCGATTCTCGGTGCGGTGGTGCTGACCCTCGGCTGCATCATTGCGGCCGGTATGCCGCAGCTGCTGCAAAACAGCGCCCTGACCGCCTCCGAAATTTCGCTGGCGCGGACGCTGATGTATATCTTGTCCTTCAACGCGGCGGTTGCCTTCCCCATCAGCGTGTTCGAATCGCACGTGATGGTCAACGAGCAGTATCTGTTCCAGAAAATCGTCGCCATCGGAAAGACGGTCTTAAACCCGCTCATCATGATCCCGTTGCTGCTCATCGGCTTCCGCTCGGTGATGATGGTTTCTCTGACCCTGTTTTTCACCCTGCTCTCCGGCGTGCTGAATATCGCCTACTGCCTCAAAAAGCTCAAGATGCCGTTTATTTTCGGCAAGTTTGACCGTTCGCTGCTGAAGGAGATGTTCGGGTATACCTTCTACATCTTCATCGGCATTTTGGTGGATCAGATCAACTGGTCGATGGATCGCCTCATTCTGACGAGTGTCGGCTCGGTTTCCATCTCCATCTACACCATCGGCTCCCAGCTGGAGCAATATTACACCAGTATGTCCACCACCTTCTCCGGTCTGCTGACTCCCCGTGTGCATCGGATGGTCAGCGCCGGTCGCAGCAACGAGGAATTGTCGGCGCTGTTTATCCGCGTCGGTCGCATTCAGTTCCTGCTGATGAGTATGATCCTGCTCGGCTTCGTGGCGGTCGGTCTGCCGTTTACGGTCAGCTGGGGTGGCGGCGAAGCGTACGAGATGTCCTATCTCATTGCGTTGGCGCTGTTTATTCCGGCGCTGTTCCCTGCCATTCAGAATCTCGGCATCGAAATTCAGCGTGCCAAAAATATGCATCGCTTCCGTTCGTTCGTCTATCTCGGCGTGGCGCTGGGCAATCTGGCGCTCAGCATTCCGCTCTGCCGCCTGTTCGCCCATATCGGCGAGCAAGCGATGGGGGCGCGTTACGGCTCCGAATATGCCGGTATCTTCGCCGGTCTCGGCTGCGCGGTCGGTACGGCGCTGGCGGTTCTGATCGGCAACGTGTTGCTGATGAACTGGTATTATCACAAGCACATCGGGCTGGATATTCCGGCTTTTTGGCGTTCCATCCTGCGGATGGTGCCGGGCATGTTGCCGCCGGCAGCGGCTGCGGTCGCCATCTTCCTGTGGGCGCCGATGCAATATTCGTATTTCCACGCGGTCGTCTGGGGAGTCGTGTTTATCGCGGTCTACCTGCCGTCGGTGTGGCTGTTCTCGATGAACGACGAGGAGAAAGATCTCGTTCGTCGTCCTCTTCGGAAATTGTTAGGCAAAGGATAAAGGAGTAACACAATGGCAAGAAAAATGCTGCTGGCAGGCGTAACGGAAGAAGAGCTGCAAAAGGCCGCTCCGCCCGAAGCCCCCAAGACCCCCAAAAGCAAATGGGAAAATTTTTGGTATTATTACAAGTGGTGGACCCTCGGCGGCGCGGTAGTGGCCCTCATTCTGACCATCTGCATCGTGCAAATGGTCACCAAGGTAGAGCCGGACTACGAGATCCTGCTGGTCACCGCGGATGTGGTGGATATCGAGTCCCAGTCGAAGCTGCACGAGGCGCTGATGGAAAACGCCGTTGACGTCAATGAGGACGGCGAGGTGCGGCTGGGTCTGGAAAATCTCGCCATCGGACGGGAGGAAGAAGGCGCCAACGAAATGACCTACACCTACGTCACCAAGCTGCAGGCGCTGATGTCGGCCGATTACAACAAATTCTATATTTTCGATCAGGAAAGCTACGACCGCGTCATCCGCCAGAGCGTGGACGAGGGGTATTCGTTTTATATTCCGCTTACGGTGGGCGAAGACGGCTACACCGCCGGCTACGAGTTCTGGGATTGGTACGGCAGCGAGCTGCAGCAGAGCGAATGGGGCAAAAAATTCCCCGAGCATCTGTATTTCGGCGTGAGCGGACCGGCCGATAAGGGCGGCAAAAAGCGTCAGGAGCTGGATAAATTAACGGTGGAAGCCTGCAAGAAGCTCGCGGAAGCCTTTATTACGGGACAACAATAAGGAGGATTTTTTTCTATGCGCAGTGATCTTTTGAAGGAGGGCATTTCCCGTGCCCCTCACCGTTCGCTTCTCAAGGCGCTCGGTGTTACCGACAGCGAAATGAAACGCCCGTTTGTGGCGGTGGTCTGCTCCAAGAGCGACTTTATCCCCGGACACACCCATTTGAACACCATCGCGGAAGCGGTGGAGGCCGGCATCCGCAACGCAGGCGGCGTGCCGTTCCGTTTCGATACCATCGGTGTGTGCGACGGCTTGGCGATGAATCACAAGGGTATGAAATACTCGCTCAGCTCCCGTGAGCTGATCGCGGATTCCATCGAAGTGATGCTGACCGCTCATCCGCTGGATGCGGCGGTGTTTATCCCCAACTGCGACAAGATCGTTCCGGGTATGATGATGGCGGCCTGCCGCTTGAATCTGCCGTCTATTTTCGTTTCCGGCGGTCCGATGATGCCGGGTAAGGATCTGAACGGCGGTCGCATCGGTCTGTCTGAAATGTTTGAGGCGGTGGGTGCCACCGCTGCCGGCAAAATGACCGAGTGCCAGCTGCATCAGATGGAAGAAACTGCCTGCCCCGGCTGCGGTTCCTGCTCGGGTATGTACACCGCCAACTCGATGAATTGCCTCACCGAAACGCTCGGTATGGCGCTGCCCGGCACCGGTACCGTTCCGGCGGTGACCGCCGCCCGTATCCGTCTGGCGAAGACCGCCGGCGAGCGTGTGATGGAGCTGCTCCGCGAGGACATCCGTCCGTCGGATATCCTGACCGAAAAGGCGTTTGACAACGCGCTGCGTGCGGATATGGCCATCGGCTGCTCCAGCAACACGGTGCTGCATATTCTGGCCATCTCCCGTGCAGCCGGTCATCCGATCAAGCTGGAGCACATCGACGAGATCGGCAAGACCACCCCGCAGATCTGCAAGCTCAATCCGGCCTCCTCGGTATTTATCACCGACTTAAACGACGTCGGCGGCATCTCCTCGATGCTCAAGGAGCTGGACAAGAACAAGCTGGTACATCGCGATGCACTGACCGTCAATGGCACGATCGGCGACCGCATCGACGCGGCTCCCGACGCAGACGGCGAGGTCATTCATTTTATCGATTCCCCCATCCGCGCGGACGGCGGCATTGCCATTCTGTTCGGCAATCTGGCGCAATCGGGCGCGGTGGTCAAGCAGGGCGCGGTGGCTCCCGAAATGATGAAGCACAGCGGCCCTGCCCGTGTGTTTAACAGCGAAGAAGAGGCCAACGCCGCCATCCTCGGCGGTCAGATCAAAGCCGGCGACGTGGTGGTCATCCGCTACGAAGGACCGAAGGGTGGCCCCGGTATGCGCGAAATGCTCTCCCCCACCTCCAACATCATCGGTATGGGACTGGGCAGCAGCGTGGCGCTGATCACCGACGGACGCTTCTCGGGCGCGACCCGCGGCGCCAGCATCGGTCACGTTTCTCCCGAAGCGGCCGGCGGCGGCGTCATCGCGCTGGTGGAGGACGGCGATATCATCCACATCGATATCCCGGCCCGTAAGCTGGAGGTGGCGGTGGACGACGCGACCCTCGCCGCACGCAAGGCCAACTGGAAAGCGCCGGAGCAAAACCTCACCGGCTACAACCGCCGTTATGCCCAGCACGTGACCGACGCTTCGTTCGGCGGCGTGTTTGACGATTTGCTGTAAGACGATGAAAAAAGTTCTGTGTCTGCTGCTTTGCGGCGTGATGCTCTTCTCCCTCTGCGGCTGCAATCTGGTGCTGGACGTATTGGTCGGCCCGATACTGACCGAGGAGCAGGAGGCCATCCCCCATCTCGGTTTCTCCCGCGGCACGCTGTTTGAAGAGGGAGAGGACGAGGATATCCTCTATTTCACGGTGGAGGAATTCGCACAGCAGCCCATCGAATACGACGTGTATCGCAGCTCGATGCACTACGAAACGCTGACCGAAAACGATCGGGTGGTGTACCACGCCTACGAATACGCGCTGGAAAACGGGTACAACAACCTGCTGCTGGATGACCTGTTGGTCGAAGACCCGAACGCCCTGCTGACAGCACTGGAATTTTTGGCGTTGGACAGTCCCTTGCTGGAGCAAAACGTGCGGTTTACGTATGGGAATTTTACGTCGTACTATCCTGTCGTCGGCTTGAATGGTCTGTACGAAACGCAAGCGGAGCTGGACGGCTATTACGTCACCGTCCACAACATCGAAAAGCCGCACTGGGACAAGAAAATGATCGCTTTGGACAAGGCAAAGGAGATCGTAAACGCTCTGCCGGAAAAGGCAACCGACGAGGAAAAAGCACTGGCGCTGTTTCAGCACGTTTCCGAGAAGGTGACCTACGGCGATGAGATGTATCCCGAGCTGCTCACCGCCGTCTATCCGCATCTGTACGACGCGCTGGTCGGCGGGAAATCCCAATGCGACGGAATGGCCAACGCGCTGGCGCTGCTGTATCGGTTGGCCGGAATCAACTGCGCGGAGAAAATGGACCCGCCCAAGAAGGACAAGGATGAGGTCGGTCACACTTGGGTGTTCTTTGAGTTGGACGGAAAATGGTACAATTCCGACGCGACGGCGGATGCAGAGGGCAACCCCTCCACCGAGCATATGCGCGGCGGCTACTATTTTGCCTTCCCCGACGAGCTGCTCACACACCCCACCGTCTACCCGACGATCTACGCTCCGTCAACCGACGGTCTGTACATCACCGTCGATGCGCGGCTGGACAACTGCGAAGGGGACGACCTGTATATGACGGCGCTTTCCGCCCTCAATCACCACCATCGCGAGTGGTTTCTGGTGACCATCAAGGACTACGACGAAGACGCCGCGGCGGAGCAGGTGCAAGATATCGTCAACTATTATCTGTGCTCCTGTCGTTATTACGCCTTTAAGCTGAAAAACGACAGCACCGCCTTCCTCGTTTGTCTGTACGACGAATAAAACAACAAACCCCGTCAGAGTTTCCCCAAAAACTCTGACGGGGTTTTTCGTACGGAAAATCCTTATATGCCGCTTTAAGGCAGGTTCGGATTACTCGTGTCACCTTACGCCACTTCGGCGGCGACACGGACGGCGACCGACGGCATCGCGCGCAGCGGCTCGGTATACGCCATCTGGCGCGCCAGCGAGGCGCGGCGGTTGCGGCGGCGCTGATAACGCACCGCGTCGCGGTTCATCTCACCCAGACAGCACAGCACCATCGCCACGCGGCAGGCGATCAGCAGGGCGGTCACCACCGCAAAGGAGGTGGTGAACAGACCGACGGTCAGCAGCTCCACGGCGCAGGCCGCCAGCGGCACCGCCGCCATCCGACGGGTGGACGCAAAGTGCGCTCCGAAGTACATCCAAAACGCCAGACCGCAGAACACGGCGGCACACACAATATTCAAAATCATCATCACGAATCCCTCGCTTTTTCTGACATTTTTTCGAAAACCGAACAGCCGAACGATTGTTCCGAACATCTGTTCTGTATCTTCATTATACACACCTTTTCGGAAAATGCAAGTGTTTTTTGAAAATTTTTTTGAGATTTTTTTCAGCAGGGTGCAAACGGGGTGAAAAAGCGTGGATTTTCGCGGAAAAGAGTGCAAGAATTTTGCGAAAAAACATTGCGGCACGCGTTTCGTTATGTTATAATAAGGTATCTATGGTAATAATTGGGGTAGTACGGCATATTGTCGGGTACTCCGAGCGTATAAAGGAAAGGAACGAAAATTATGGCAGACAACAAAAAGATGGTCAACGCCATCACCTCGATGGACGTTGATTTTGCGCAGTGGTACACCGACGTTGTGAAAAAGGCGGAGCTTGCCGACTATTCCTGCGTTCGCGGTTGTATGGTGGTGCGTCCGTACGGCTGCGCCCTGTGGGAGAATATCCGCAACGAGCTGGACACCCGTTTCAAGGAACTCGGTCACGAGAACGTGATGATGCCGATGTTTATCCCCGAGAGCCTGCTGCAGAAGGAAAAGGATCACGTCGAGGGCTTTGCGCCCGAAGTGGCGTGGGTCACCCACGGCGGCGTGGATGAGCTGCAAGAGCGCCTGTGCGTTCGTCCGACCAGCGAAACGCTGTTCTGCGACCACTACGCCAACATCATCCATTCCTATCGCGATCTGCCGAAGCTGTACAACCAGTGGTGCTCGGTGGTGCGTTGGGAAAAGACCACCCGCCCGTTCCTCCGCACGATGGAGTTCTTCTGGCAGGAGGGTCACACCATGCACGAAACCGCCGAGGAGGCGCTTGCAGAGACCGAGCAGATGCTGAACGTCTACGCCGATTTCTGCGAGAAGAAGCTCGCCATTCCGGTGGTGAAGGGTCGCAAGACCGATAAGGAAAAATTCGCCGGCGCAGAAGCCACCTACACCATCGAAGCGATGATGCACGACGGCAAAGCGTTGCAGAGCGGCACCAGCCATTTCTTCGGCGACGGCTTCTCCCGTGCGTTTGACGTGCAGTTCACCGGTCGCGACAATACCCTGCAGTATCCGTTTGAGACCTCTTGGGGTATGTCCACCCGTATCATCGGTGCCATCATTATGACCCACGGCGACGACAACGGTCTGGTGATGCCGCCGGCGGTCGCGCCGGTGCAGGTCGTGGTGGTGCCGGTCGCGCAGCACAAGGAAGGCGTTCTGGAAAAGGCTGCCGAGGTGACCGCTAAGATCAAGCGCTTCGCCCGTGTCAAGATGGACGACAGCGACAACTCCCCCGGCTGGAAATTCGCCGAGTATGAGATGAAGGGCGTGCCGCTGCGTTTGGAACTCGGTCCGCGTGACATTGAGAACAACCAGTGCGTCATCGTGCGCCGCGACAACCGCGAAAAGACCATCGTTTCGCTGGATGAGCTGGAGACCAAGATCCCCGAGCTGTTGCAGGCGGTGCACGACGGTCTGTACGCCAAGGCGCTGGCTCACCGCGAGGAAATGACCTACACGGTGACCGATTTCGAGGAAATGAAGACCACGGCCGACACCAAGCCCGGCTTTATCCGCGCCATGTGGTGCGGCGATCTCGCCTGCGAGCTGAAGCTCAAGGAAGAAGCCGGCGTGACCAGCCGCTGCATGCCGTTTGAGCAGGAAGCGGTGGCGGACACCTGCGTCTGCTGCGGCAAGCCGGCACACAAGCTGGTCTACTGGGGAAAAGCCTATTAAGAGAAAGGAAACGATCACCATGTTCGATCAATTAGCCAAGCCGCAAAGCGGCGAGACCGTTGCGGTGATGCACACCAATCACGGCGATATCACCATCCGTCTGTTTGCGGATAAAGCCCCCAAGACGGTGGAAAACTTCGTCACCCACGCCAAAAACGGCTATTACGACGGCATCACCTTCCACCGCGTCATCAACGACTTTATGATTCAGGGCGGCGACCCGACTGCCACCGGCTGCGGCGGCGAGTCCATCTGGGGTCACCCGTTCAAGGATGAATTCGACAAGGATCTGCATAATCTCCGCGGTGCGCTGTCGATGGCCAACGCCGGTCCCGGCACCAACGGCAGTCAGTTCTTCATCGTGCAGGCCAAGCAGGTGCATCCGCAGCTGCTCGCCCAGATGAAGGATCTCCGCGATTATTTCTCCGAAACGGTGGAGGCCAACTACGCCGCCGTCGGCGGTACGCCGCACCTCGACTTCCGTCACACCGTCTTCGGTCAGGTGACCGAGGGAATGGACGTGGTGGATGAGATCGCCGCGGTACAGACCACCTCGTCGGATAAGCCGGTCGTACCGGTCACCATTTCCTCCATCGACGTTTCTGTCGTGGAATAAGAAAGGATTCAAGTATATGAAAAAGCTTCTTTGTGTGGGCGTGGCGCTGCTCCTTTGCGTGGCGATGCTCGGCGGCTGCAACAAGCCGACCGAAAACGACAACGACGGCGACCAGACCCCCTATGTCCCCACGCACGCCGTTAACAGCATCGGCACCGTCTATGCGGATAAAACGGTCGGTTTCCAGCTGGAGCTCCCCACAGAGGGCGAAAAGGTGGCCATCCTGCACACCTCGCTGGGTGATATTTTCATCCGATTTTTCCCCGAAGCGGCGCCCAAAGCGGTGGAAAACTTCCTCACCCACGCCGAGCGCGGCTACTACAACGGTCTGACCTTCCACCGTATCGTCGAGGACTTTATGATCCAGGGCGGTGACCCGAAGGGCACCGGCACGGGCGGCGAGTCCATCTGGGGCGCGCCGTTTACGGATGAGTTTGATCAGAAGCTCTTAAACCTGCGTGGATCGCTGGCAATGGCCAACTCGGGTGTCAACACCAACGGCAGCCAGTTCTTCATCAATCAGGGCGACGCCGAAGCGTTTGCCAAACGCTACACCACGCTGGAGGAATTCAAGACCTACTGCACCCAAAACGAAATGTCGCTGCGTAAGGAATACGATTCGCTCGTCGCGCAGTACGGCGAGTCGATCGTTTCCTCCTACTACGGCAGCTGGATCGATCTCCTTAACCAGTATTGCCCCAACGCTGCCAGCCTCGCGCCGAGTGCCGAGGTGTGGGAGCTGTACAAGCAAAACGGCGGCAGCCTGCATCTGGACGGTGCGTGGCGCCGCGCAGGCGGTCACACCGTCTTCGGTCAGGTGTATCACGGCATGAACGTGGTGGACGCCATCGCGGCGGTGCGTGTGGACACCAGCAGCAAGCCGATTGAGGAGGTCAAGATCCTCTCCATCACCGTGACCACCTACGGTTCGGACAAAGCGCCGCTCATCTCGGAGAGTTGATATGGACGCGTACAAAACATTGGAACTGGGCGGCAAGACCGTCCGGTATATCGATCAGGGCAGCGGCGAGCAGACCGTTTTGCTGCTGCACGGTTGGGGCACCGCTGCGTCGGTGTACCACCTCATCATCGATCATCTGTCCCGACGCTGCCGCGTGGTCGCGCCCGACCTCCCCGGCTTCGGTGGGACCTTCGTCCCCGACACCTCGTGGGACAGCTACGACTACGTCCGCTTCGTGCGGGAGTTTGCCGAAACGCTCGGTCTGACCGACGTGGTGCTGATGGGGCATTCCCACGGCGGACGCGTGAGCATCCGCATCCTTGCCGAGCCGTTTCTCACCGTCAAAAAGGCGGTGCTGCTGGATTCGGCCGGTTTGCCCGCTCATCACGACTTAAAGTGGCACATCAAGGTCAAGTCGTATAAGGCAGGCAAGGCGATCCTGTCGTGGAAGCCGATCCAAGCGCTTTTCCCCGACGCACTCGCCAATTTTCAGAAAAACGCGGGCTCGTCCGACTACCGTCAGGCGTCCCCCGTGATGAAGCAAACGATGAATCGGGTGCTGGCGGAGGACGTGTCCGCCGATCTCCCGAAGATCGCCGCTTCCACCCTGCTCATCTGGGGCGATCAGGACGATGCAACTCCGCTGTCCGATGGGCAGAAAATGGAAAAACTCATTCCCGATGCCGGTCTGGTCGTATTAAACGGCGGACACTTTGCCTTTGCCGAAAACTGGGCCAAGACCGCCGCCATACTGGATAGCTTTATTTGATTGGAGGAAATCCTATGACCGTCGCTTTGATCGCCGTGCTGGTCTTGTGCGCGGTGGACACGGTGTGGCAGATGCTGTATCTGCTGCATATGTTCCAGCTCAACGCCTACCGCAACGATCTGTTTGCCGCATGGTGCAAGGAACATGAAAACGACGTGCTGCCGAGTCGCCGTTTTATCGGTCTGCTCGGTCTGGCGGTGATGCTGATCCTGTCGGCAGGCAAACTCGCTTCGTGGAACGTGAATCCCGCCGTTGGCGCCTGGATCGCCGTCGCGGCGCTGGCGCTGACCGTTGTTGCGGATATTCCGAAAAAGGCGAAAAAGCCGCTGGTGTTCACCGGTCGTGTCAAACGCCTGATGGTCACCATCTCGGTGATCGCGTTGCTGGTGTTCGGCGGCGTGGCGGCGCTGTGGTGGCTGACCGAGCTGCGCCTGCTGGGCGCCGGTGCGGCGCTGCTGGTGCTGTGGCTGCTGGCGATCGTGACGGTTGTACCGCTTGCCAATCTCATCAACCACCCTGTGGAAACCGCCATCAACAACAAGTTCATCAACGAGGCCAAGCAGATTTTGGCCGATCATAAGACCCTCAAGGTGGTCGGCATCACCGGCAGCTACGGCAAGACCAGCACCAAGTACTTCCTGCAGTCGCTGCTGGCGACCAAATTCAACGTGCTGGCCACCCCCGGCAGCGTCAACACGCCGCTCGGTCTGGTGCGCATCATCCGCGAAAATATGCGCGCCTCGCACGAGATTTTCCTCGCAGAGATGGGGGCGAAATGGGTGGGCGATATCCGCGAGCTGTGCGATCTCGTTCATCCGCAATACGGCATCATTTCCTCCATCGGCCCGGCGCATCTGGAAACCTTTGGCTCGATGGAAAACATCGTATCCACCAAGTTTGAACTGGCGGATGCGCTGCCTGCCGACGGCTTCCTCTGCCTCAACACCGATAACGAATTCATCGCCGCACGCACGGTGGAAAACACCCGTACCGTGTCCTACGGCGTGGCGGCAGACAGCGCCGCCGATTACCGCGCCGTCGATCTCAAGGTCGGCGTGTCCGGCTCGACCTTCACGGTGGTTGCTCCCGACGGCGAGCGTTGCGATTACACCACCCGCCTGCTGGGCGCACACAACATTCAGAATCTGGTCGGCTGTATCGCCATCGCGCATCAGCTCGGCATTTCTCTCCAACAGCTCAAGTATGCGGTTCGGCTGCTCAAGCCGGTGGAACACCGTCTGGAGCTGCTTCCCAACGGCTTTATCGACGATGCCTACAACTCCAACCCTGCCGGCTTTAAGGCGGCGCTGGACGTGCTGGCGGCATTCCCCGGTCAGCGTGTGCTGGTCACTCCCGGTATGGTGGAGTTGGGCGATAAGCAGGACGAATACAACGAGCAATGCGGCGCCTACGCCGCCGACAAGTGCGATTACGCCGTTTTGGTCGGTCATCGGCAGGCTCCGCCGCTGAAACGCGGTCTGCTGGCGGCAGGCTTCCCCGAGGAAAAGCTGTACGTGGCCTCCTCGCTGCAGGATGGACTGAACTGGGTGGAGGCTCTCCCCCGTGAAGGTCAGCGTACCGTGCTTCTCGAAAACGATCTGCCCGATAATTTCTTATAAGTGAGGTTAGACAGGATGAAAACGAACGTTGCGGTTTTATTCGGTGGCAAGTCCACCGAACACGAGGTATCGGTCATCAGCGGTATTCAGGCGTTCTGCGCGTTGAATACCGAGAAATACAATCCCCTCGCCATCTACATCACCAAGAACAACGAGTGGTACGTCGGTGAAAAGATCGGCAACATCAAGGCGTACACCGATCTGAAGGCGTTGCTGGCGGACTCCACCCGCGTGCTGCCCGTTCCGAGCGGTGACGGCAAGGTGGAGCTGCTGTGCTATCCGTTCAAGAAATTCGGCAAATCCACCGTCGCGCAGTTTGAGGTTGCCATTCCGGTCGTCCACGGCACCAACGTCGAGGACGGCACGCTGATGGGATATCTGGAAATGCTGGGCGTTCCCTACGCCTCCTGCGACGTCACCTCCTCTGCCCTCGGTATGGACAAAGCGGTGATGAAAGACGTGCTCAAACGCGCCGGCGTGCCGGTGCTGGACGCCTATACCTTTATGGGCAGTGATTACATCGCGGACAGCGAGGCGGTGGTGGCACATATCGAATCCACCATCGGTTATCCCGTGATCGTCAAGCCGGTCAACCTCGGCTCGTCGGTCGGTATCTCCAAGGCGGATGACCGCGACGCGCTGGTGCGTGCGCTGGACACCGCGATCAGCTATTCGCCGCGTGTGTTGGCGGAGCGTGCGGTCGGCAATCTCCGTGAGATCAACTGCGCGGTGCTGGGCGACAGCGAGGAGGCCATTGCCTCGGTGTGCGAGGAACCGCTGAACGCCACCGATATCCTCACCTTTGAGGACAAATATATGTCCGGCGGCAAGAGCGGCAGCAAGGGCGGCGCCAAATCGGCCGGTATGGCGGACCTCAAGCGCCGCTGCCCGGCGGAGCTGCCCGACGGTATGACCGAGCAGGTGCAGGCGCTGGCGGTGCAGACCTTTCAGGCGCTCGGCTGTCTCGGCGTGTCCCGTATCGACTTCTTAAACGACAAGCAGACGGGCGAGCTGTGGGTCAACGAAATCAACACCATCCCCGGCTCGCTGGCGTTCTATCTGTGGGAAGCGGCCGGCATCCCGTTCGCGGAACTGCTGGATCGTATGATCGCGTTGGCGTTCAAGCGTCAGCGCCAGCGTGAGGCGCTGACCTTCAGCTTTGAAACCAATCTGCTGGCCGGTGCGGCCGCCGGTCTTGCCACCGGTAAAAAATAAATCCGAATAACAAAAATATCCCCCCGCTACTGCGAGGGGATATTTTTATCGGCAAAAAGCCGGTCGCTTATTTAATATTCCGGTAGATTGAACTGCTCGCGGAGGGTGACGGTCACCGAGGCGGTGGTCGGGATATACACCCGTTCCAGACCATGGGAAGCGGTCATTTTATACGGATGACCGGCCGCCTGCAACAGCTCGATATCGTTGTCGCTGTCACCGAACGCATACACGTTTTCCGGCTGAATGCCGAACTTGCGGCAGAGATCCGCCAGCGCCGCGCCTTTATTGGCGCAGGGAGCGATCAGCTCCGCCCAACCGTCCTCGCGGTAAATGCACCGCAGCTCAGGTAGCGGATCACGGTCGGCGGTGGAGATTCCCATCCGCAAGACCGGCTCGCCAAACGCAAACAGCGACCCGCACGGCGTCCCTGCAAATTTCGGGTTGCCGAATGCCGCCAGTTTACGCCGACCGAACAGCAGAACGTCGGGATACCGCGCCAGCGCCTCACGCACCAAGCGGTCGGGAATGGGGCGTTTCCCCAGCACGCAGTCGCGGTGCATCAGCAGCGAGCCGTCCATACAGGCAAAGATCACCTGCTGCGCCACCGGCGCAAACAGTTCGCGCAGCTGCTCGTACGGGCGACCGCTGGCCACCGCGAACAGGACGCCTTTTGCCGTCAGGCGGCGGCTGACGTCGATGACCTCGGGAGAAAGACGGGTCTCTCCTGCAGGCAGCAGCGTGCCGTCGCAATCGCATATCACCATTTTTTGTACGCTGACCATTCTTTCTCCCTCCTTTCTTTCAAGAAAAGCCTACCAAACGGTAGGCTTGCTTTTTATTTCTTGATGAGTTTCACTTTTGCACCGTTGCCGATACCTGCCGCGTTAGCGTCATCGGTGTCGATGTGCATTTCCAGACGGAAATCCTTGTGCGCACGGATCTGCACGCCGTGGATGGTGGTGGCACGCTCGGCGCCCTCGATCACTTCCACGTCGCCGTAGTCGCCGTCCTTCACGCCGAAAGCCGCTGCCTCGTCCAGACTCATATGAATGTGGCGGTTGGCGATGATGCAGCCCTCTTTGATGGTCACCAGACCCTTCGGGCCGATGATGGTCACTCCTGCCGAGCCGGCAATATCGCCCGACTCACGCACCGGCGGCTTCACCTTCAGCACAAACGCATCGGTACGGGAAATTTCCACCTGCGTCGCCTTACGCACGGGGCCGAGCACGCGCACCTTTTCGATCGCACGCATGGACGGACCGATGATGGTCAGCACTTCCTTGCAGGCGTACTGACCCGGCTGGGACAGGTCTTTCATCGGGGTGAGCTGGTAGCCCTTACCGAACAAGGTCTCCACGTCCGCCTGAGTCAGGTGGATGTGGCGGTTGGACACGCCGACCGGCACCAGGTTGTCACTCGACGAACCGGGGCGGCGGATACCCTGCTCCGCCATCACGCGGGAGACGATATCGGCAATCATATCGGGATTGTACTGCATTAGGATTCCCTCCGAACGGTCAAATGATACGGAACGCGTCTTTCATAACGCAACGGCGCCAGCGAGTAAAGCTGCGAGCCGAGGTCAAGCCCTCACCGGTCGGACCGGCGATGGTAAAGGTGGTGTGTCCCTCGCCGCCGAAGCCGATACCGGCATAGGACGGGGCGTTCTTCACGAAGATGGTGGTTTCCACCGCATACGCGAAGCGGGAGAGGTTTTCGATGTTCTTGGAGTGCATATGCGCGGTGTGACGGTTGCCGTGCTCGGCCTTGACCGCCCAATCGATCGCCTGATCGATGTTCTCCACACGGACGATCGGCAGAATCGGCATCATCAGCTCTTCCTGCACGAACGGATGCTCAAAGCCGGTCTCGCAGATGATGCAACGGATATCGTCGTTCACCTGAACGCCGATCATACCCAGCAGCACCTTCGCGTCGCGACCGACGCATTTGCGGTTGATGACCTTATGCACCTTGCCGTCCTTGCCCTGCTTATCCACCAGCACGACCTTGGCGAGTTCGTCCGCCTGCTGCGCGGTGATCTTGTAGGCGCCGTTCTTCTGCATCGCGGTCATCAGTTCTTCCATAATGCTCGCGAACGCGAAGCATTCCTTTTCCGCAATGCAGGGGAGATTGTTGTCAAAGGAGCAACCGTCGATGATGTCCTTGCCTGCCTTCTGAATGTCAGCGGTATCGTCCACGATGACCGGCGGATTACCCGCGCCGGCGCCGATCGCTTTCTTACCCGAGGACAGCACGGCACGCACCACGCCGGGGCCGCCGGTGCAGACCAGCAGCTTGATCAGCGGATGGGACTGCATCACCGCAGCGGATTCCATCGTCGGCTTATCCATCGATGCAACCAGCACGTCCGGACCGCCGCCCAGCTTGGACGCGCGGTTGACCAGGTCAACGGCGTAGTTGGAGGTGGCGATGGCATTGGGGTGGGGATTAAACACCACACCGTTGCCGGCCGCGATCATACCCATACTGTTGCAGATAACCGTTTCGGACGGGTTGGTGGACGGCGTGATCGCGCCCACAACGCCGAACGGCGCGCGTTCCAGCAGCGTCAGACCGTCGTCGCCGGTCTTGACCTCGGCGGTGATATCCGCCGTACCGGGGGTCTTATCCGCGACCAGCATATGCTTCGCGGTCTTATGATCGACGCGACCCATACCGGTCTCCGCAACACCCATCACCGCCATAATCGGCGCTTCCTCACGGGTGAGGCGGCGGATCTCCGCGAGAATCTTCTCGCGCTCGGCCAAAGTCATACGACGCACCGCCTTATAGCCTTCGTTGGCGGCGGCGATCGCCTCGTTCATATCCGAGTAGATGCCCTTGAATTTACGGCCGCGATACTGGGTGGAATCCCATTCGCCCTGCGGCTTCACCGCGGCAGCGGCCGGTTTGCTGCCGGTGTTCAGTTCCTTGAGCACGGCCGCAACGACATTTTGAATTTCTTTTTCCGAAATAGCCATAGTAAACTCCTTACAAACGGCAAATTTACGCCAACTTCTGCGTATCCAAAGCGATCATATATTCCTCGTCGGTCGGAACCACCCACACCTGAATCTTGGAGTTGTCGGTGGACAGACGCGCGGTGGAATGGGTCTTCTTGTTCAGTTCCTCGTCGTACTCGATACCGAAGTTCTCCAGTCCGGACAGAGCCAGGCGGCGAATGGTCGCGTCATGCTCACCGATACCGCCGGTAAACACCACCGCATCGACGCCGTTCAGTTCGGCCGCGAACGCGCCGATGTAGCGCTTGACCGCGTTGCCGAGCATCTTCTGCGCGAGGATGGCGCGGGGGTCGCCGTTCTTGGCGCCTTCTTCAACGTCACGGGCATCCGAGCTGCCATACAGGCCGAGGAAGCCGGATTTCTTGTTGAGGATGTTTTCCATCTCTTCGGCGGTGTAGCCCTTGGTCTTCATCAGATAGGTGACCACCGTCGGGTCGATCGAACCGGAACGGGTGCCCATCGGCACGCCTTCCTGCGGCGTGAAGCCCATCGTCGTATCGATGGCAATGCCATTCTCCACCGCGGTGATGGAGGAGCCGTTGCCGAGGTGGCAGGTGATGACCTTCACGTCCTCGACCGATTTGCCCATCAGCTCCGCAACCTTGGCGGAAACGTAACGATGGGAGGTGCCGTGGAAGCCGTAACGGCGGATGTTGTCCTTCTCGTAATACTCATACGGCAGAGCGTACACATAGCGGAAGTCCTCGATCTGCGTGTAGAACGAGGTGTCGAACACGCCGACCTGCGGCTTGTTCGGCATCAGGCGTGCGCAGCCCTTAAAGCCGGCGATCGCCGGAGGACCGTGCAGCGGATTGATCGGGACGATGGACTCCAGATATTTCAGCACCGACTCGGTGATGATCTGCGAGCCCTGCAGATTGCCGCCGTGCGCGAAGCGGTGACCCACCGCGTCGATCTCATCGACGTCGGCAATGACGCCGTATTCCGCATCCGAAAGCATCTCCAGCACCTTTTTCAGTGCCGCCTCGTGATCTTTCAGCTCCAGCGTTTCTTTATAATCCACCTGACCGGGACGCTTGTGAGTGATCGCACCGTCGATGCCGATGCGCTCGCACAGGCCCTTCGCCATCACTTCAGCGGTGTCCATATTGAACAGCTGATATTTCAGCGAAGACGAACCGGCGTTGATAACCAGAATTTTCATGTAT
>JAFOFS010000030.1 GCA_017387165.1 Clostridia bacterium | reverse complement strand
GGACGTTGTCAAACTTGGTCACCCACGGCGTTCCGGGAATAGCCGAATTGTTGGCCGCCGACAGATAAATGTTCCAGCAGTCCTGATTGGGGGCCTGACCCGAATGCTGCTCGATGATGGAGGTCGGGGAGGCATCAATGTAGGAGATCGGCTCAGCCTCGATATAGGCGCCCTCGCCCTCGATAATCAATTCATCAAAATAAACGGTAGCGTTGCCGTAGGTGCGCAGAGAGAACAGAAACTTGTTCAGCGTGCCGTCCGACAATTTGGTGACCTTATTCGCTTTCAGCGTGTTCAGCAGCTCCACCTCGATCCATTGATCGTAGGTGCCGTCGAAGGTGAGTGCTTCAAACTCGCCGCCCGTACCGAACACACGGAAAACGGGGGTCGCACCGGCACTTTCTTTCGTGTAGGTGGGAACGTACAGGCGCAAACGGACAGAGGTCGCCTTGGACAGATCCAGCTTGCCGTGCAGCTTGATCCAGGTGGCGACGTAGGGGGAATGGGTCTTGCTGTAAACACCGCCGGTGTAGCCGCTCGGTGCGGAAGCGGTGGTCGTCGCAAAGGAGCCTGTATCCGAAACGTAATTGTTGACTTCGGTCGGCGTATCGAAATCCTGACCGTTAAAGTCAAATCGGCCGTCGGCAGGGGTCTCCTCCGCGCCACCGCCCACAAACGGACTGTCCCCCGTATAGGAAACGGAGATGCGGTCGAAATACACCGTCGGCTTGGAGCTCGCACTGCCGTAGGTCCGATAGGCGATCAGAAACTTGCTGACGGTACCGTCGGCGTTCTTGCCCACGGAGGAAGAGGTCAGCAGATCCAGCAGTTCCAGCTCAAACCAGCGATCGTAGGTGCCGTCGTGCGCCACCTGCTCGTAGGACGTGGGGATGGTGCCGAACAGGCGGAACACCGGCGCCGAGGTGGTATACGAGGTGATGTACAGGCGCACCTTGACGGAGGTGACCTTGGTCAGATCGAGGGCTCTCTCACCGAAATCCACCCACGCCGCGTTGAAGTAGTCGTGAGAGGAGGAATAGACGCCGCCCGTAAAGCCGGCGGGGACAGAGGCGGTGTCGGTCGTCGGCTTGGCGATGTGATCGACCGAGGACACCGCGCCGTGCGTCGTTTGCGGAGAGGCGAAATCGGTGCCGTTAAAATCGTACTCACTGCTCGAAACGGGCGTCTCCGGCGCTTCGACAAACGGGCTGTCCCCCTCGTAGGTGATGGAGATGCTGTCGTAGTACACCACCGCGTTGTTGCCGTAGGTGCGGTAACCGATGGCAAAATAATCCAGATAGCCGTCGGCGTCCTTAAGGATGGTGTTTTTGACGATGGCGGTAATATCCAGCTCGCACCACCGGTCAAACGCACCGCCGAATCCGGCCACAAAGGCCTTACCTTCCCAGCCCGCTTGATTGGTGTTCTCGTGGTGCGACAGAATACGCAGCTGCGGTGTGCCGGTAAGCGTGTAGGTGGGGACGTACATCCGCACCTTGATCGCGGTGACCTTGGAGGTATCGATCGGTTTAGCAAAATCCACACCGACCGACACGTATGCAGCGCCCGTTCCGGACATCACCGCGTCGGTAAAGCCGGACGGCGCGGAGCCGTCCTTCACAAGCGAAACACCGGTGCCGATGTTGTTCGTCTTGAGCGAGGTGCCAAAGTCGGTGCCGTTAAAATCGTACACCGTCGTGGTGGTCGCCGCCGAGGCGGGCAACAGCACAACCGGCACCGCCGCCAGCAGCAAACACAGCGCCGCCGTCAACGTTAAAACTGTGCGTAAAGCGCGATTCATAAGAAACGCCTCCTTAAAGAGTATATCTTATTG
>JAFOFS010000298.1 GCA_017387165.1 Clostridia bacterium | reverse complement strand
GTCTGTTTCCTTTTCATAAAATTCCATCTCACCCGTGGTAGCCATATGGCGGAGCGCCGTTTCGGTAAAGCCGATCACCGTGTCGTCTTTCAGAAGGACGTCATCCACACCGTGATACAGATAAACCGATTTCACGTCTTGGGTAAGCGTATCGTACACTTCGTCATAAGAGTCAAAATCCGTGGGAGAAGCGGTGTCGCCCGTTACAATCTCAAGGAAGCAACCGTAGGACAGCGCCGCAAATTCAGCATCGCTTAAAACGGCTACCAAAGGATAAAGATCTTTTGTCGAGCCTTCGTTTTCCAACGAGCAGAAGAAATCCTTCAAGGTTTCGTGGGCGCCATATTCATACTTTGCCAACTCATCAAATACAATTTTGTACATTTTATAACGGCTTTCGTCCAGCTTTTTGACAGCCGCGTCGTCAGCCGAAAGCGTTTCTCTTTCTTCGTTGCCGCTATACTCGGCTTCGAAGTCCTCGTTGAGCTTATCGGGAATCAAGCCCGAAAGATCCATCGCATTATACGCCTGAGAATACAATTGAAGCACGGGGAGCAGTTCTTCCGCTCTGCGCTTGAATTCGTCCTCGTATTCGACTTCGTAATAATCCTCATCGGCATCGTACGGGCCCATTTCCGACAGTTTTTTCATCCAGTTGCCGTTACGAATCTGAATGCCCGTAACCAGAATCTTAATGACACTGTCTACCAAACTCGCATCGCAAAGGAGAAGCATCTCGGTCAATTTGGAAACGGTCATATTGCCGCTGACGATCTGATAACCCAAACCGTTCTTTTCTTCAAGCTCGGTTTCGCCTTCCACTACGCGGAAGAAGTTGAGCGCTTTATACGCCTTTAACGCCGGGACGCTTTCGTCCTCATAAGCCTCGATGAACTCATCAATCAAGAGTTTCAAATCGTTGGCCATATCCTCGAAAACGGCCTCTTGGGCGGCAAGCGCTTGTTCCATACTGGTGAGGGTGAAGCCGCCGTTCATATTCATCAGCTTCAAATCATAAACGGCTTCTTCGGGATTGGTGGTAATCGTATATCCCATCCAGATACCGTCTTCACCGGTGCCTTCGTTCAAGTTGGCATCCAGGAAGGTATACCCCTCCTCTTCCAAAAGGGCTTTGGCTTCCTTTCTCGTTTCGGCTCGCACCAACTGGACGGATTCAATATAGATCTCGCCCAAAACCGCCTCTTCCGCAAAAACGGTCGAAGGGCACACGGTGAGCAACAAAGAAACGACCAGCACCATCGATAGGATCTTCTGCCAAATTTTTCTCTTCATAACGTATACGCCTCCTATAGCATTTGCTCGGATACAGCCGGTGGATAGCAAGGTTTTATATTATATTGAGATATAATAAGTCTATTTTCTTTAATATAATGTATAAGGTATGACAAACCTCTTACAAAGCGGCTTTTTGCGGCACAAAAAAACACCGAGAGGAACCAACGGCGGTTCTTCTCGGTGTTCGTTTTTCGCGTTGCTTTCGCTGTGGCGGCGGGTGCCGTTTCAAGCGGGGTCATTTGCCGGTGTATTTGTGCACGAGGGCGCGGATGATGGCCTGCATTTCTTCCATCTTGTCCTCGTCCTCCTGCACCAATTTAAACTGGGTGCGAGCGCGGACAAGATTGTGCTCCGCGTGGGCGATTTTGAAATAGGTATCGCCGTTTAAGTAGTCGGTAAGGAAGCGGATGCCGCATTCCAGCGTCATCATTTTCGCCGCAAACGGCAGCCATTCGATTTCCTTGGTGGTCATCGCCGGACCGGCGGTTTCCAGATAGCCGTCCGCGAACGCCTCAAACAGCTCCAGGTCGAGCTGCACCTTGGAGAGGTCTTCCTCGTCCTCCAGCGCGGTCGAAGCGCCAAAGCGGATGCTGTCGCCAAAGTCGTACAGCGCCGAGCCGGGCATAACGGTGTCCAGATCCACCACGCAGACGGCGTTGTTTTCCTTATCCATCAAGACGTTGTTGAGCTTGGTGTCGTTATGCGTAACGCGAACCGGAATCTCGCCGGCGATAATGGCGTTTTGGATCAGATAGGTTTCCTTACGGTGGGCACGGACAAATGCGATCTCCTCCTGCACGCTTTCGGCACGACCGACCAGATCGCGGGCAACCGCCGCTTCAAAGTCCATATAGCGGCTTCCCGTATCGTGGAAGTGCGGAATGGTTTCGTTGAGCGTATAGGCCGGATAATCCGCCAGTTGCGCCTGGAAGGTGCCAAACGCGCGGGCGGCATTGCGGAACACGTCGGGGCAATCCACGATGTCGTAGGAAATGCAATCGTCAATGAAGGGATACATCCGCCAATAGCTGCCGTAGGCATCCTTGACGTAGCGGTGTTCGCCGGCGCGGTCGCTCATCATATGCAGCGTGCCGCGTTCGGGGTCTTTCCCCTCCTCGCGCAGTTTGCGGCGGATATGGGCGGTGATGCTCTGGATATTCTCCATCAGTTCGTCCGGGTTGCGGAATACCGAGGTGTTGATCTGCTGCAGCGTATAACGCTTTTCCTCGCCGCCCTCGACCATCGTCACTATGTACGAGCGGTTGATATGTCCGTTGCCGAAGGCTTGGATGCTTTTGACCTTGCCCTTGACACGAAAACGGAATACCACCGATTCCATTTGCTGTTCGATCAATTGACTCATAGTTTCCTCCATCTAAAAAGAAAACCGCGTTGCAGCGGGTTTTCTCTTGTCGTTGTTTTTATTGTTCGGCCGTATCCTTTGCCTGCTGCCATACCGACGGCAGCTCGGTTTCCATATAGGCACGGAGGTTATCCAGCGCATCGCGGTTTTTCGGTTCGCTGTAGGCGGCAAGCACCAGGTCGTCGCACAGCACCGCTGACGGCATACGGAAGGTGCCGTACGCCGCGGGAGCCTTGACGTTTACGGGGATACCGCGGGATTTGCACTCCACCGACACGGCGATATTCACCGTCTCGGAGTCGGTCGCCGCCACGCACAAATAGGCGTTGGCACAGTCGCCGCGGAAGAACTTACGGGGAATGTAGCGGATGCGTTTCTGTTCCTCCAGCTCACGCAGGCGCGGCGTAATATGCGGACTGATCACCGTGACCTTCGCGCCGAAGCGCAGAAACATATCCGCGCACAGCGAAGCATAATCGCCACCGCCGATGACGGTGCAATTGTTGTCGGTCAGATCAAGAAAAAGCGGGAACCGGATATCCACCAAGAGACCCCCTTCCGTAAACGTCACGAGCGTTGTCGTTTGTTTACCTTACATTATAAATCATTTGTACGAAAAATGCAAGAAAATTTGCTTTTTTTACTATTTGTGATACTTTCCGCCGTTTTGAATCTGCATCGCACGGTAGATCTGTTCGCACAGCATCACGCGGGCCAGTTGGTGCGGAAAGGTCATCGGTGACATCGAAAGGCGGCGGTCGGCGCGGGCTTTGATCTCCGGCGACAAGCCGAACGAGCTGCCGATACAAAAGACCACCTGGCTGCGGCCACCGACCGCGATATCCCCCAGCAGGTCGGCAAGCTCCGGCGACGAGCAGGTCTTGCCCTCGATACAGAGAGCGATCACCACTGCGCCGTTTTGAATTTTGGACAGCATTTGCTTTCCCTCGGCGGCCAGCGCCATCTCGATCTGCGCGGCGGAGGGTTTTTCCGGCAGGCGGGTTTCGTCCAACTCCACCACCTGAAAGCGGCAAAACGCCGAAAGGCGTTTGGCATATTCGGTGCAGGCGTCACGCCAATAGGCTTCCTTTAGTTTACCCACACACAGCACGGTCACATTCAGCATAACGATATTTTCTCCAAATACGTGAGATACTCCTGTTCCGAGACCGCCGTATTCAGCACATCGCGCAGGCGGCTTTGAGACAGGTTGGTCGGCAGCTGCAGCAGTTGAAGCAGTTCTTTCCGTTTGGCGGCGCTGTCCGGTCGTCCGCACAGGCCGTCCCGATACAGGCGTTGCGGCGTACACCACGGGGTTCCACGCGGTGTGTCGGTCACCACGCCTGCGCGGCGCAGCGCCTCCTCCAGCGTGGCGGTGTCCATCCCCTCCACCCCGAGCAGGCCTTCCTTCGAGGGGGCGGATTTCCGCTTTTCTTTACCGGCGATCGGCGGAATGTACGCCTGCCGCACCGTGGCGTCCGGCAACGCGCCGATGAGGTAATTGCGGATCTGCAGACCCGCTCCGTCGCTGTCGGTCAAAATGACCACCTCGCGGTCCTTTGCCAAGCGGCGCAGCAGCGTCAGTTGTTCTTTATCTTTGAAAATGCGGAAGCCGTCGGTGGTGAAAATCGGCGCATCGGTTACCGAAGCAAGGCGGATGCGATCGTATTTTCCCTCCACCACCAGCACCGCATTCACCGACAGCATCAGTTGCCCCTCCGGCGCAGTTCGGTCATCAGCTCCACCGACAGGCGTTCCAGCAGCTGCCACGGGTCAGCAGAGGTGGATTTGAGCTCGCCGTCCGCACGGGACAGCAGATCAAGGCAACGGCGCAGTGAGGCGGTCGAGCGGTTTTGCACCGTCTGCAGAGCATTGTCGATCACAAACGCGCGTTTCTCATAGTGGAAGGTGGAGATCACCCAAGCGGTCGGCAAGCCGGCATCCAGCGCCACACGCACGCGGTAGAAATCCACAAAAGCAGCCGAAAGGGTGGAAAGCAGGACGTGCGGTTCTTCCCGATGGAACGCCAACGCACGCAAAATGCGGTAGACGCGATCTGCCTGACCGGCGGCAATTGCCTTAGACAGATCGAAAACGCGAGCCTCCAGGCTTTCGGCGGTCAGCGCCTTCACCAGCTCGGGGGTGATTTCCCCTCCGTCGGCGGCGGCACACAGTTTTTCGGTTTCATTGACCAGTCGCGCCAGGTCGTTACCGACGCGATCGATCAGCAGGCGAGCGGCAGGAAGTTCCATCTTCACCCGGCGGCGGGACGCCATCGCACACAGCGCACGGGCGTTTTCGCCGGCCGGACGAGCGGTCAGCTCCGCCACCATACCGCGCTTGGCGATCAGGTCGCAAAAAGCCGTCCATTTCGGAGAGGCGGTCTTGTACTTATCGTCCTTCGGCAGGTAATCGGAAAGTTTGCCGGGCAGGCGGAAGATCAGCACGCACTCCTCCGGCGGATCCTGCAGGAATTCAGCGAGGTCTTTTTTCAGGTCGTCGGGAGTGCGGTAGGCTTTTTCCACGTTCCACCCACGCACCACCACCACGCGGCGTTCCGCCATCATCGGCAGCGTTTCCGCGGCGGCGATGATCTCGTTCGACTCGCAGGTTTGCCCGTCCAATCGGGTAAAATTGAATTCGCGCATCGGGTCGTCCTTCAGCGCTTTTTCTACCAGTTGTTCGGTATAACGGGCGGTGAGGTAGCTTTCCTCACCAAACAAAAAGTACACCGGAAGCAGCGCCTCGGTCTTGATATGCAGTTTCAGTCGCGCCTCGTCGGCACGGACAGCGGCAGGTTTTTTCGCAGCCAAGGTCATTCTCCTTCCGTTAGGTTT
>JAFOFS010000297.1 GCA_017387165.1 Clostridia bacterium | reverse complement strand
TCCTCCACCGATTCGGGCAGCAGATACCAGCTGCTGTCGGACGGTTGGAAATGAGCCGCCTTGCGGAAGATGTTCGCCGCCGGAATCAGCGGCGTCTTAAAGCCCTTGATGGAAGCGTAGTAATACCGCCAACCGTTTTTGCCCTGCGTACCCGAGAATTGCTCGTGGGTATTGCCGATCTGCGTGCGGACGCCGTCGTCGTCACGGTAGATGTTCATAATCACCTGCACCGACGGCACCTTGTTCGCCGTTTCGTTACGGGTGATAAACAGCAGCTCATCCCCTGCCTTGGCCTCGTATGTACCGGAGATCATGGTCGGCGTGGTGCGGTTTTCCTCGGTGTTCTTCATCACCATAAATTCCGCCGAATCGGACGGGAACAGCACCATATTGCTGTTCTTCTCGATCACCATAAAGCCGATCGCGTCGGCGTTCTCCGCCACGCCCATATGCTCGTTGATGTCCAGCAGCACCGTGCCCGAGAAGGTGACAAGACCGGCTTTTTCGATCTTGTAGCCGCGAGCGGTCATATAGCCGGGGGCCGGCGGCTGGGTGTGGGTGCCGTTCGCCATACCGAACGAGGGCGAGGAGGGATTTTGTCCCTGTGCATCCGCCCACCACCAGTTGTTCATAAAGGCTTTCATTTCCACGAAGCCGTTGGTTTCTTTTTCGATTGTATAACCCGGCTCGACCACGTCGCCGCCGTTATCCGGCTGCTGACCGCCGTCGTCCGGCTTGCTCGGCGTATCCGGAAGCTTCTCGGGTGCAACCGACTTGGAAACGGTATCCGCATACTGATGATACCAACCCTTGCCGCCCTGCAAAATACCGTCATACAGCTGACCGGAGCTGTTGGAATAGGCGGTGCCGGCCACGACCACGCCGAAGTTTAGCACGCAGACCATACGGTCAACCGAGGGGTTCATCACCACGAAATAAAAGGCATCACCTTTTTTGACACCTGCTACATCCAGCTCCACCGGCAGCGGCGTGCCTTCCTTCACGGTCGCGACGTCGCCGTTCTTCGGGAACAGAATCCGACCGTCGCCATCGGTGATCGCGAATTGCACCGACGTGCCGGTGAGGTTGTTCATGCTGTTGTCGATGAACACACCGTTGCCCCACGCCAGCTTCAGATCGCCGTCGGTCGGCGCCACAAATTTGCGGATCGCCGCCGCGCCGCCCTTGTCCACCACGGCGTAGCCCGGATAGTTGGCGCAGGAGAGATCCCCCACCGCCTTGACCCAAGCGCCGTTGCTGACGTCATACGCCATCTCGGTGGCGGTAAAATCCAATTGATAGCAGGTAGCCGCCGACACCGACAACACGCCCGCCGCCATCGGCAGCAGAAGCAGCAGAATCGCCAGCAAAACGCTCATCGTCTTTTTCATTCGTCTACCCCTTTCGCATAAATCCGAACCGATTATATCGAAGCGGATCTTCGCTCGTTCCACGCAAAATCAAATCCAAATAAGCCACCGCCAACGGCGTCGGTTTTCGGACAGAATTTCACCTAT
>JAFOFS010000029.1 GCA_017387165.1 Clostridia bacterium | reverse complement strand
TGGTGTCCAACACGATGCTCATTGCGTTTATTTTGTCCTTCGTCAGCTTTTGGTCGGACTACAGCACGCCGCTGTACTTCCTGCGTTCCTACCCGACGCTGGCGCTGGCTTTGCTTAACTACACCGAAACCGTGGGAACCTACGCCACCGATCAGATGGCGGCGTGTATCCTGCTGTGTATTCCGAGTCTGGTGCTTTTCGCCTGCTTTACCGAAAAGTTCACCGGTAACCTGCAGATGGGAGGTATCAAGGGCTGATGAAAAAACCGTTGATCGCTTTGCTGGCGACGGCCGCTTTGCTGACCTGCTCTCTCTCCTTTACCTCCGCTGCCAATGCGGCTTTGGATAACTATCCGTATGTAAAAAACGGGGAGATCGACCTGCTCGGTTATTTCGAGATGAACGGCGCGACCGCCGCATTAAAGGAAGAATCCATCGACTTTACCCTGACCTCCGAAACGGCGACCGTGACCTTTGCCAAGCCGCTGGTTGCAGACGGCTTTAATTTCCAGTGGAACGCGGTGGAGGATAGCGCCAAGCGGCTGCAGTCGCTGGCGGTGACTGTCACCGATTCGGCAGATGCGGCCTGCTCGCTGAAAACCACCTTTTCCCGTATCAGCGATGTGGCGGTCGGCGTCAAGATCAACGCCGACAAGCGCACCTATATGATTCCCGGCAATCTCCACACCCCCTCGGATATGAACTACACGCTCATTTACGGCGAGGAGGATCGCTCGTTGTCCGACAGCACCAATTACACGGTGTTTGCGGACAAATGCGAGAACGGAAACGGCTTCGGCGGTTTCCGCTCTGCCGCCGTTTTGCTCACCGTCACGGTGAAGGGCAAGGTCGGCGCCACGTTTAGCCTGAAATCCATCAACCGTCAGCGCTTCGGCGCGGCGTTTGTGAACGACAACGTCGATCCGTCGGTGTACGTTCCGACCACTTTGAGCAAGGCGCTGTACGGCTCCACCGTTACGTTGCCGAAGGCGAGCGCCTACGACGTGCTGGCGACAAGCTCCACCCTCAAGCTGACGGTGAAGGATCCGAGCGGCGAGATCGTGACGGCGACCGACGGCACGCGACTGGAGGAGGTGGCAGGCGATGCCGCCTACGCGATCAAGATGACCGCTTACGGCGCCTATCGTGTGCAGTACGTGGCCTCCGACGGTGTCAACACCACCCGCAGCATCGGTTATCAGATCACGGTGCTCGACAGCGGCGCTCCGGAGCTTTCGCTGGACGGCAAGCTGCCGCGTTTGGTCAAGGCAGGGGAGACCTTCTCTCTGCCGACCGCGAGCATCCGCGATAACGTCAGCGCGTCGGAAAATTGCGCTTTCTGGATTACGGTGAAGCACCCGAGCGGCAAGATCACCGCCGAAAAGGATTCCTTCACCCCACCGACCGCCGGACACTATCAGATCACCTACAGCTGCTGCGATGAGTTGGGCAACCTCACCCGTCACACTCACGAGCTGTATGCGGAAAAGGGGGCGGATAAGTAATGAAACGGATCAAACGCTTATCGGCGCTGCTGTTGGCCGCCGCGATGCTTTGCGCGTCGATCGGTTGCCGGAACAACGCAAACAAGCCGCTGCCCGAAAAGACACCGCAAAACGTTCGCCCGACGTTGGCGGCGACCGACTTCGTGCTGGCAAAGGACGGGGCGACTGATTACCGCATCGTCCTGCCGTCCGCTCCGACCGAAAACGAGACCTTTGCGGCGACCGAGCTGCAGTATTTTATCGAAAAAGCCACCGGTGCCAAGCCGGAGATCCTCCGCGAAAATGCCGTGCAAGCGGAGGGCAAATACCTGTACGTCGGTGCGACCGCTGCCGCCCAAACAGCGGGCGTGACGCCGACCTACGCGGAGGTCGGCTTTAACGGCTTCGCGGTCAAGCAGATCGAGGACGACTGCTACCTGCGCGGCTATGCCGACTACGGCACCCGCAACGCCGTGTATGAATTTTTGGCCTACGCCTTTGATTACGAATGCTACGCGGCGGATGAGATCCGCCTGACCGAGACCGCCGAAGCGAAGCTGCTGGCGTACGATCTGCAGGTCACGCCGTCTTTCGACTGGCGAGAGGCCAACTACGGCGAGATCATCCGCAACGAAACGCAGCTGTATCGGATGCGGTTTAACGCCACCGAGGAAATTTTTGTGCTGGGGCATCAGACCCACTGCTCGATGGACATCGTCGATCCGTACGAGTACGATTTCCGCTCGGAGAAGTACAAGGATTGGTATGCAACCAAGACCTGGACCCGTTTTTCCACCGGAAAGGAATCGCCCGTTCAGCTGTGCTATTCCAATCCCGAT
>JAFOFS010000296.1 GCA_017387165.1 Clostridia bacterium | reverse complement strand
GTTGCCCCCCGCGATCAGGTCGTCGGTCAAGGTGGTGTCGATGGCGACGGTCACACCGTTATCGGTCAGCGTGTAGAAGCCGTCCTTCGGCACGGTGTCAATCAGCAGATCCTCGGTCAGCAGTTCGATGTCGCCGTCTGCGAGGTGCAGCGTCAGATGACCGGTCGCATCCAGCTCTTTCTTGGCAGCCGAGCCGTCCACCGTCGGGAGAACCTGACGGATGGCGCCGAGCTTCGGACCGAATTTCGGGCCGACCGTTTTCAGCTGCGGCTTGAACGTATAGGTCACGAACTGGTCGGGATCGTCCGAGAAGGTGACGCCGTGGACGTTCAGCTCATCGGCGATGATCTCATCGTAGAACGAGCCGAGTTCACCAACACCCAGCACCACCATACCGGCCAGCGGCTGGCGGTTCTTGAGGTTGGCACCGGCACGGGCGGCACGGCCCATCACGACCACCTGCAGCACCTTTTCCATATCCGCTTCCAGCTTGCGGTCGATGTGAGCCTCCTCCACCGTCGGGAATTCGCACAGGTGGACGCTCATCGGCGTGTCGGCGTTGCCGTTGCAGACGAGGTTGCGGTAGATGCTCTCCGCCATAAACGGAATCATCGGCGCGGACGCTTTCGCGGTGGTGACCAGCGCGGTGTACAGGGTGACATAGGCATTGATGCTGTCCTGCGAAGCGGCGCCTGCCTTAAAGCGGTCGCGGCAGCGGCGGACGTACCAGTTGCTCAGGTCGTCCACGAACGCCTGCAGCACACGGGCGGCCTCGGGAATGCGGTAGTTGGCGAGGTGGTCATCCACTCCCTGCACCATACTGTTCATACGGGACAGCACCCACTTATCCATAACGGCGAGGTTGTCGTAGTCAAGGGTGTAGCGGGAGGCGTCAAAATCGGTGAGGTTGGCGTACTGCACGTAGAACGCGTAGGTATTCCACAGAGTGCTGAGGAACTTACGCTGACCTTCGATGACCGCCTTGCCGTAGAAACGGTTGGGCAGCCACGGAGCGGAGTTGGTGTAGAAATACCAGCGGATGGCGTCGGCACCGTAGGTGTTGAGCGCCTCCATCGGATCGACGGCGTTGCCCTTGGACTTGGACATCTTCTGACCGTTTTCGTCCTGCACGTGACCGAGAACGATGACGTTCTTGTACGGCGCTTTGTTAAACAGCAGGGTGGAAATCGCCAGCAGCGAATAGAACCAGCCGCGGGTCTGATCCACCGCTTCGGAGATGAAGTCGGCAGGGAACTGCGCCTCAAAGAGATCCTGATTTTCAAACGGATAGTGGTGCTGCGCAAACGGCATGGCACCCGAGTCAAACCAGCAATCGATCACCTCGGGCACGCGGGTCATCTTGCCGCCGCAGGCGGGGCAGTTCAGCGTGACCTCGTCCACGAACGGACGGTGCAGCTCGATTTCGTCGGGGCAGTTGTCCGACATCGATTTAAGCTCTTCAATAGAGCCTATTGAATGGCGGTGTCCGCAGGAGCATTCCCAGATGTTCAGCGGAGTACCCCAGTAGCGGTTACGGCTGATGCCCCAATCCTGCACGTTTTCCAGCCAGTCACCGAAGCGGCCCTTGCCGATGCTCTCGGGGATCCAGTTGACCGTGTTGTTGTTGCGGATGAGGTCATCCTTGACCGCGGTCATACGGATAAACCAGGTGTCGCGGGCATAATAGATCAGCGGCGTATCGCAGCGCCAGCAGAACGGATAATCGTGCTCAAACTTCGGCGCGTCAAACAGCAGACCTTCCTTGTCCAGATCCATCAGCACCTTCGGGTCGGCGTCCTTGACGAACAGGCCGGCATACGGCGTTTCGGCGGTCAGCAGACCCTTACCGTCCACAAACTGCACGAACGGCAGGTCGTAGGCGCGGCCGATGCGGGCGTCATCCTCACCGAACGCCGGCGCGATGTGGACGATACCGGTACCGTCGGACATCGAAACGTAGTTGTCGCAGGTGACGAAGTGTGCCTTCTTGTTCTGCTTTTTCGCCGGCTCGGCGGCACAGGCGAACAGCGGCTCGTACTCGCGATGCTCAAGGTCCTTACCGACCATCGTTTCCAGCACCTCGTAGGCCGGAGTGCCGGCTTCCTTATCCGCCAGGCGACCGAGCACCTTATCCAGCAACGCTTCGGCCATATAATAGACGCGACCGTCGGCGGCCTTCACCTTGCAATAGGTGTCGGTCGGGTTGACGCACAGGGCGACGTTGGACGGCAGCGTCCACGGGGTGGTCGTCCACGCGAGGAAGTAGCTGTCCTCCCCCTTGACGCGGAAGCGCACCACGGCGGAGCGCTCCTTCACGCACTTGTAGCCCTGCGCCACTTCGTGGGAAGAAAGCGGCGTGCCGCAACGCGGGCAATACGGGACGATCTTGAAGCCCTTGTACAGCAGGCCT
>JAFOFS010000295.1 GCA_017387165.1 Clostridia bacterium | reverse complement strand
GGTGAGCGCGACCGCAAAATGACCATTATGCTGACGCCTTTTATGAGCTGTTCGGCGAAAATTCCCATTTACGCCATGTTTTCCGCCGCCTTTTTCCCCGATCACGCGGCGCTTTGCATGATCGCGCTGTACGTCACGGGAATCGTGGTGGGGATTTTGGTGGCCCTTGTGTTCAAGACCACTCGCTTCCGCGGAAAGCCCATTCCCTTTGTGATGGAGCTTCCCAACTACCGTATGCCGTCGCCCACCAGCGTTTTGCGGCTCATGTGGGAAAAGGCGCGGGACTTTATCCAGCGTGCTTTTACCATTATTTTTGTTTCGACCATTGTCATTTGGTTCTTGCAGACCTTTGATATTCGCTTCAACGTGGTGGCCGACAGCGCGGACAGTATTTTGGCTAATATCGGCCGACTTTTAGCGCCTGTCTTCGCACCGCTTGGATTCTCGGATTGGCGCGCGGCTACGGCGCTGATCACGGGCATTACCGCCAAGGAGGCGGTGGTGAGTACCCTTGAGGTGCTTTTGGGCGGCGGCGCGCTTTCTTCGCTGTTCCCGACGGTACTGTCTGCCGCGGCATTCCTGGTTTTCACCCTGCTGTATACTCCCTGCTTTGCCGCCATTGCCGCGGTGAGACGGGAGACGGGATCAATCAAGAGCACGGTGGCGCTGGTGGCGCTCCAATGCGGCGTAGCTTGGCTTTGCGGTATGCTGGTCTATCAGATCGGCGGACTGCTGTTTTAAGAAGATCGTATGATGTATGACGTCATTGTCATCGGCGCGGGCCCTGCGGGGGCGACCTTTGCAAGGCGCGCGGCCGAGGGGCGGAAAATACTGCTGGTGGATGGCCAGACGGCGGAGAATCCCAAGCCCTGCGGAGGATTGCTTTCGCCCGATGCCCAGCGCGTGTTGGCTCATTTTGACTTCGTGCTTCCGCGCGAGGTGTTGGCCGATCCCCAGATCTTTTCGGTCAAGACCATCGACCTGGTGTCGCGGCGCGTTCGCTATTATCAGCGTTATTATCTGAATATGGATCGCTACGCCTTTGACAAGTGGCTTTTGTCTCTGGTGCCGCCCTCGGTGGAGGTGATCGGGGGACGGTGCGTTTCTATGGAGCGGACGGACGGCGGCTTCCGCGTGACGGTCAACGTGGACGGGGAGCATCGGGTGTTTGAAGGACGGACGCTGGTGGGCGCCGACGGCGCAGGATCGGCGGTGCGCCGCACCTTCTTTGACCGTCCCATTATGAAATACGTCTCGATCCAGCAATGGTTCCGACGCGGCGAGGGAGGCGATCCCTTTTATTCCTGCTTGTTTGACCCCGAGACCAGCGAGAGCTGTTCGTGGATGATGTATAAAAACGATGCGGTCATTTTTGGCGGTTGTTTTACCAAAAAAGGATGCCGCGCGGCCTTCGAGGCGCAGAAAAAGAGACTGTTTGACTTCCTCGGCACCGATTTCGGCGAGCCGTTTCGCACCGAGGCCTGCCTTGCCGACCGCCCCCGCCGTATGCGGGATTTTGTGACGGGCAAGAACGGCGTGTACCTCATCGGTGAGGCGGCGGGCTTTATCAGCGCCAGCTCTTTTGAGGGCATCAGCAGTGCCATTGTCAGCGGCGATCTGCTGGCCGAGGCCGTGGGTCGGGGCGAGGATCGAAAAATCGCCCGTGCGTACCGCCGTGCCACCGCTAAGCTCCGCTTTAAGCTGTGGCTCAAGATCAAAAAGCGGTGGTTCATGTATACTCCCTTGATTCGCCGTATCATTATGGCGCTGGGGCTTGCCAGCATCGACGTGGAGGAGAGACAGGGCAGAAACGGTTGATATCCCGCCGTGATCGCGTGAAGTATGGCGAAT
>JAFOFS010000294.1 GCA_017387165.1 Clostridia bacterium | reverse complement strand
CTATTCCTTTCTTATAGCCGACGCAGGTTTCGCGTGTGGACGCGGTGTACAATCTGTCCCGTGCGGCGCTGATGACCGCCTCGCTTTTCTCGGGAGACGTCAACAATCTCCGTATTGCCTCGCAGGACCGCCTGAATCAGCCGTATCGCTTTCCGTTTATTCCCAACGGTGAGCGGGTGGTGAAGCTGGCGTATGACCTCGGCGCTTACTGTGTCTGTATCAGCGGCGCAGGCCCGTCTCTGCTGGCGATTACCGAAGACGAACGCTTTGCGGAAAAGGCGGAACAATGCCTCTCCGCTTACGGCTTAAACGATTGGAAGATCCGCGAATACGCCTGTGATCCGTGGGGCGCCCGATCCGAACAAATTTAAAACCCATTTTCCGAGGAGGAGGAAATCAGTATGCTGATAGTACAAAAATTCGGCGGCAGCTCGGTTGCCGATGCGGAACGCGTGATGCGCGTAGCCGGTATCATCACCGAGAAATACCGTCAGGGCCACGATATGGTGGTGGTCGTGTCCGCACAGGGCGATACGACCGACGACCTGATCGAAAAGGCCAACGAGATCAACCCCAATGCCAACAAGCGCGAAATGGATATGCTGCTGGCGGCCGGTGAGCAGATCTCCATCTCTCTGCTGGCGATGGCGATCGAAAAGCTCGGTTGCCCGGCGGTGTCGCTGCTGGGCTGGCAGGCAGGCTTCCGCACCACGTCCAAGCACGGTGTGGCGCGCATTCGCCGCGTGGAAACGGAGCGTATCCGCAACGAGCTGGATCAGAAGAAGATCGTTATCGTGGCCGGCTTCCAGGGCATCGATAAGAACGACGATATGACCACGCTCGGCCGTGGCGGTTCGGATACCAGTGCGGTGGCGATTGCCGCCTCGATGCACGCCGACCTCTGCCAGATCTTCACCGACGTGGAGGGCGTGTTTACCGCCGATCCCCGCAAAATCCCCGCTGCAAAGAAATTGGACGAGATCACCTACGACGAGATGCTGGAACTGGCGACCCTCGGTGCGCAGGTGTTAAACAACCGCTCGGTTGAGATGGCGAAGAAGTACGGCGTGGAGATGGAAGTTATCTCCAGCTTCACCAACAAACCGGGCACCAAAGTTAAGGAGGTCATCAATATGGAAAAAATGCTGATCAAGAGTGTCGCGAAGGACACCGATATTTCGCGTATCGTCGTGATGGGCGTGCCGGATGAACCGGGCATCGCCTTCAAACTGTTCTCCCGTGTGGCAAAGGCGCACATCAACGTGGATATCATCCTGCAGTCGGTCGGCCGTGACGGCACCAAGGACATTTCCTTCACCGTTCCGAAGAAGGACGGCGAGGCGGCGGTGGCGGCTCTGCGCGAATACTGCGACTCGGTCGGCGCTTTGGAGCTGTCTGCCCGTACCGACGTGGCGAAGGTGTCCATCGTCGGCGCCGGTATGGAAACCCATGAGGGCGTGGCGGCGCAGATGTTTGAGGCGCTGTCGGATGCCAACATCAACATTCGTATGATCTCCACCTCGGAAATCAAGATTTCGGTGCTGATCGACGCTGACGACGCGGATCGTGCGGTCGCGGCGGTGCACGCCAAGTTCTTCGAGAACTGATTGACCGAAGCCGATCCTTGCGGGGCAGGAATTTTCCTGCCCCGTTTTTTCTGAAACAGGGGAGAGGGGGTAGAATATGGAAATTTTATATCAAGACGAGTGCGTATGGGTGTGCGTAAAGCCTGTCGGCTTGTCATCGGAGGAAAATGGCGATAAGCCGAGCGTGCCGCAGCTGTTGAAGCAAGACGGCGCCTCCTACGTCGGAACGGTACATCGCCTGGACGTTGTGACCGGCGGCGTGATGATCTACGCCAAGAATCCGGCTGCCGCGGCGCGGTATGCAGCCGCCTTTGCGGAGGGAAAAACCGAAAAGCAATACCTGGCGGTCATTGAGGGAAAACCCGAAAAACCGCAGGAACGCTGGGAAGATCTGCTGTTTCACGATCGCCGTACCGGCAAAACGTTTGTGGTTGACCGCCCACGCAAAAACGCCAAAAAAGCCATACTGGAATATACCCTCCTCGGCTCAACCGAAACACCGAAGGGTATTCGCTCGCTGGTTTCGATTCGCTTGTACACCGGCCGGACGCACCAGATTCGCGCCCAATTTGCTTCCCGAAAACTCCCCCTCTGCGGCGACGGACGATACGGCGGACGGGACAACGGCTGCTCACCTGCCCTCTGGTGCCACGCTCTGTCAGCGTTGGAAGTAAAGCAGTTCTCCTTGCCACCCTCCCAATACCCGTGGAATTTATTTGGAGAACAACTTCAGAAT
>JAFOFS010000293.1 GCA_017387165.1 Clostridia bacterium | reverse complement strand
ATATCCTCGCCATCGCAGATGGCGTCGATCTCCAGCTCGATACCCATCAAATATTTATCGATCAGAATCGGATTTTCAATGTTCTGCGCCAGAATGATCGCCATATACTCGCGGACGTCCGCTTCGTTAAAGGCGATGATCATATTCTGACCGCCGAGGACGTAGGACGGGCGCAGCATCACGGGATAGCCGATCTTCTCCGCCACCTCCAGCGCTTCGTCGGTGGTCATCACCGTGAAGCCGGCGGCGCGCTTGATGTTCAGCTTCTCCAGCATCGCATCAAAACGCTCGCGGTCCTCCGCCGCATCGATGCTGTCGGCCGGAGTGCCGAGGATGCGGACACCGTTGCGGTCGAGGCACTTGGTGAGCTTGATCGCGGTCTGACCGCCGAACGCCACCACGACGCCGTACGGCTTCTCGGTGTGGATGATGTTCATCACGTCTTCGTCGGTCAGCGGTTCAAAGTACAAGCGGTCGGCGGTGTCGAAGTCGGTGGAAACCGTTTCGGGGTTGTTGTTGACAATGACCACCTCGTAGCCCGCCTCGCGGAGAGCCCACACGCAGTGCACCGAGGAGTAGTCGAATTCAATACCCTGACCGATGCGGATCGGACCGGAACCGAACACGATGACGGTCGGTTTCTCGGTGCCGTTCTTTTCGATGAATTCCGCCGCTTCGTTCTCCTCATCGTAGGAGGAGTAGAAGTACGGCGTTTGCGCCGCAAATTCCGCCGCGCAGGTGTCTACCATCTTGTAGCCGCAATGCAGCGGTTTTTCGATGGCGCAGCCGGACATCTTGGTGATAACGCTGTCGAGGTAGCCCATCTTCTTGGCCGCCAGATACAGCTCGTCGTCCAGCTTGCCCTCGGCCAGGCGGCGTTCCATCGCCACCAAATTCAGCAGCTTGTTGAGGAACCACGGGTCGATCTTGGTAATGCGGTTGATTTCCTCGGGGGTAATACCGCGGCAAAGCGCCTCATACACATAGAACAGACGCTCGTCGTCACACTGATACAGGTGCTCGTGGATCTCGTCGTCGGTCT
The DNA here is from genome assembly GCA_017387165.1 of Clostridia bacterium. Classification (GTDB taxonomy): domain Bacteria; phylum Bacillota; class Clostridia; order Oscillospirales; family Acutalibacteraceae; genus RGIG426. Next base: position 1,280 of record JAFOFS010000293.1, on the reverse strand, counting down.
TTTCCTTAAGCGTCGGGGTGTTGAGCGTATCGTGCGAAATCGCCGCGCCGCGCACCGCTTTCATAATGGCTTCCTCAAAGGACTGACCGATCGCCATCACTTCGCCGGTCGCCTTCATTTGGGTGCCGAGGGTGCGTTTCGCGTACACGAACTTGTCAAACGGCCACTTCGGCAGCTTGACCACCACGTAGTCGATGGTCGGTTCAAAGCAGGCATAGGTGGTCTTGGTCACGGCATTGCGGATCTCATCGAGGGTGTAGCCGATGGCCACCTTGGCCGCCACCTTGGCGATCGGGTAGCCGGTCGCCTTGGACGCCAGCGCCGAGGAACGGGACACACGGGGGTTGACCTCGATGACCGCATACTCGAAGCTGTCGGGTTTCAGCGCAAACTGGCAGTTACAGCCGCCCTCCACCTTCAGCGCCTCGACGATGTCCATCGCGGCGGTGCGGAGCATCTGGTACTCCTTCGGGGAGAGGGTGACAGCAGGAGCAATGACTACGCTGTCGCCGGTGTGGACACCGACGGGGTCAAAGTTTTCCATCGAGCAGATGGTGATGACGTTACCTGCCGAGTCACGCATCACTTCGAATTCGATCTCTTTCCAGCCGGAAATGCACTTTTCCACCAGGATCTGGTGGATCGGAGAGAGGCGCAGACCGTTGGTCGCGATCTCGCGCATTTCCTCGGGAGTCTCGGCAATACCGCCGCCCGAGCCGCCGAGCGTAAAGGCCGGACGGACGATGACGGGATAGCCGATCTCATCCGCCAGCTTCATCGCCGCGTCGATATCGGTCACGACGTCCGACGGGATGCAGGGCTGGTTGATGGACAGCATGGTGTCCTTGAACATCTGGCGGTCCTCCGCCTTGTCGATGGTCACCGGATCGGCGCCCAGCAGCTGGACGTGGTGCTCCGCAAGGAAGCCCTCCTTTGCCAGCTGCATCGAAAGGGTCAGACCGGTCTGACCGCCGAGAGTGGACAGCAGACTGTCGGGTTTTTCTTTGATGATGATCCGCTTGATGGTTTCCTCATTCAGCGGTTCCAGATAGATCTTATCCGCCATCGCGTTATCGGTCATAATGGTGGCCGGGTTGGAGTTGACCAGCACTACTTCCAGACCTTCCTCACGCAAGGCGCGGCAAGCCTGCGAGCCGGCATAGTCAAACTCGGCCGCCTGACCGATCACGATCGGACCGGAGCCGATCACCAATACTTTATGGATCGTAGGATTCAAAGGCATTGTCGGTATCCTCCTTACTTCAACAGGTCAAGGAACT
>JAFOFS010000292.1 GCA_017387165.1 Clostridia bacterium | reverse complement strand
GCAGCAGCGCTTCCAGCGCCTGAGGCGAAAGGAATGCCGCCAATGCGTTCTCTTCGGCACGGAGCCGTTCCTCCAGCCGCCGGCGGATCTGCTGCTCGTAGGCAGGATTGTGGGTCTTGGGATACGGACTTTTCTTGCGCCACAGTACCTGATCGGGGAGCAACCCCTCGGCGGCGTTTCGCAGCAGCGCCTTTTCGGTATTGCCGGCAAATTTGATGTGCCACGGCACATTGAAAACGTATTCCAGCAGACGGTGATCGGCGTACGGCACCCGTACCTCCACACCCGACGCCATCGACATCCGATCCTTGCGCTCCAGCAGCGAGGACATAAAGTAGTTGACCGATAACCAAGTCGCGACACGGGCGGTGTGATCCTCGTCCGATTCTCCCTCCCACAGCGGACAATCCGCCAGCGTGTCGCGGTAGATCTCGGACAGTTGGCTGTACCCTTCCTCGGGGCGTGCCCATTCCGGTCGGAACAATCCGATGCGCACGCTCGGGTTGTGAATCCACGGGAAGAAATTGCGATACAGCATTTCGGGACGGTAGAACCACGGGTATCCGCCGAAGATCTCGTCGGCGCATTCGCCGCAGAGCGCCACCGTGTGCCGTTTCTTGACCTGCCGACAGAACCACAGTAAGGACGAATCGATATCCGCTTGACCGGGGAAATCCCGTGCCCGCACGGCGTCCGACAGACAGGCGGCGACCTCATCGGTCGGCACGGTCAGCACCGTGTGATCGGTGCCGATGTGTCGCGCCGCTTTGATGGCGAACATATCGTCCCCCTGCGGCTGGAAGCCGGTGCGGTGGAAATGCACCTTGTTTCCCTCGTATTCAAACGAATAACTGGCCAGCCGCTCCACCCCTTGCGCCGCCAACGCGGTCACCACCGAGGAATCCAGACCGCCCGACAAAAACGTACAGAGCGGTACGTCGCTGCCGAGCTGACGGGTCACCGCATCGGTCAGCAGCTCCCGTACGTGGGCGGCTGCCTCGGCAGGCGTGTCGGTGCAGCGCTCGGCGCGCAGCTTCCAATACGGTCGCAGCTGCAGACCGTCACGGGAAAAATGACCGGCATGGGCAGGTTTGACCTCGCGAATATCGCGGAAGATGCCGCTTCCCGGGATGGTGACGGGGGAGAGATACAGCAGCTGCCACAACCCCATGGCGTCAACGGTATGCGAAACCGACGGATGTGCCAGCAAGGCTTTCAGCTCGGATGCAAACAACAGGCACTCCCCGTTTTGCACGTAGAACAGCGGCTTGACGCCGAAGCGGTCACGGGCAAGGAACAGCCGCTCCCCGTCCCACACCGCAAACGCAAAGATACCGTTTAGCAGAGTCGGGCATTCCGCGCCGTGGAGAATGTAGGCCCACAGCACGACCTCGGTATCGCAGGCGGTGGTAAACACTGCCCCTTCGGCGGTCAGCCGCGGCTTCAGCTCATCGACGTTGTAGATCTCGCCGTTGTAGACGATGGTGTAGCACCGCCCTTTCCAGACCGCTCGCATCGGCTGAATGCCGTTTTCGGGGTCAATGACCGCCAGACGGTTGTGCCAAAGCGAGGCCGCCCCTGTGATGCGCTGTCCGCTTTGATCCGGACCGCGGTGCTGCATCGTTTCGCTCATCCGCCGATCGTAGGCGATGTCCGGCGGCGCGCCGTAATGGATCTCTCCGCAAATGGAACACATACGCTTTGCCTCCTTTCTAAACGAACAACGGCTGGATCTGCTTGCCGCTGACGGCGGCCTCCGCCGCTTGCGGAAGCAGCGTGAGATCCGCGACCATCGAATTTGGCTTTTGGATGGGATCGTCCTGCCGCATGGGCACGAGATAGACGTTTTTGGTGTTTTTCAGCGTCGCAATACTGCGAAACGAGCCGCCGAGCGCGTCGTTGGTGGAGATAGCCGCCAGCACCGGCTTGCCGCTCCGCAGATGGGATTTTACCGCCAGCGTGACGGGCGTGTCGCTGATGCCGTTTGCCAGCTTTCCGACCGTCGCGCCGGTGCAGGGCGCCACCACCAACAGATCAAACCAGCCTTTCGGCCCAATCGGCTCCACCGCCGTCAGCGAATCCAACGGGCGCTTTCCGCTGATCTCCTCAAAGGTGCGGTACCACCCTTCGGCTGTCCCGAAACGGGTGTCGGTCTGCGCGGTTGCATACGAAAAAATGGGAGTCACCTCATGTCCTGCCGCGACGGCTTGCCGCATGGCTTCGGCCGCTTTGGCCAGCGTGCAGAACGAGCCGCACAATGCCCAACCGATTCTCATACGCTGTGCCCCCGTTTCCGAAGCATCGAAAGCACGGTGTCTCCGATGATGCGCCCGGCGGATTGCGGCGCCACCCGACCGGGCAGCCCACCTGCCGCGATCAGACGGAAGCCGCGCCGCGCGGCGGCTTGCTTGTCGATGCCGCCCGGCTCGGACGCCAACTCGATCAGCAACGTTTTCGGACGGATGGCAGACAGCACCGTGTCGGGAAACAGCAGGGACGGGACGGTGTTGAAAACGACGTCGTAGTCGTTGTCGCACATACGGGAGAGATCGCAGGTGCAGCAACCGGCGTTTTGCGCGTAAGCGCGCTGCTCGGGACGCCGTGCGGCAACCGTCACGTGCGCGTGCAGAGCCTTGAGCCGCGGATACAATTCCCGTGCGATCCGACCGCCTCCGGTCACCAGACAGCGGCTGTCCGCCAGCGTGATCGGCAGCTCCTCCATCGCAATCTGGAGCGCCCCCTCGGCGGTGGGAACGGCGTTGCGTACCGCCAATTCTTCTTCGGCAAAATAATCCAGAATTTCGATTCCGTACGCCGCGGCCTTTTCCGTGACGGCAGGGGAGAGTAGACCGCCGAATACCGTCTGTCCTTTCCGCACCAGCGAAAACAGCGAGTCCAGCGTGCGTTCCTCTCGCGCAAAGGGTTGAAATAAGGTTTCTCCGTCCCGCGATACGGGCAACGGCAACAGGATATGATCGGCGGCCGCCACCGCTTGGGAAAGTTGTGTACAGCCGGTGACGCAGGCGGGCAGCTCCGCATAGGCAAAGCCGGTTGCAATCACGGGGAATCCGTCTCCGGCCAACGCTTCGGTTAAGCCGATGGCTCGTCTGTCACCGCCGATCACGGCAAAGGTATCCATACGCATTCGTCCTTTCGGTATAGTCTTACTGCCAATATATGGCACCGTTTGTGAGGTTGTTACTTTACAAATGCAAACGGATATGGTATAATGGACTCAATCCGACAAGGGGGCAAATTTTATGCTTACTGATATTATGGCGATCGTACGGGAAACCGGAAAACTCATCCGTAACGCCGATATTTCCAAGGCGGCGATCCGCCAAAAAACCAGCAAACGCGATCTCTGTACCGCTTGCGACATCGAAGTGCAGACCCAGCTGTTCGACCGCTTAGCCAAGCTGCTGCCGGAGGCGCAGTTTATCGGTGAGGAGCAGGCGATTCGTCCGGCGGTCACCAACGGCTGGACCTTTATCATCGATCCCATCGACGGCACCGCCAATTTTGCGCACGACTATCGATACAGCTGTATTTCGGTGGCGCTGGTCAAGGACGGCTCGCCCGTCATCGGCGTGGTGTACAATCCGTATTTGGACGAGCTGTTTTACGCCGAAAAGGGCTGTGGCGCTTATTTGAACGGTCTGCCGATCCACGTCAGCGGTCTGCCGCTTTCGGATGCGCTGGTCGCATTCGGCACCTCGCCGTACGATCTGGAATACAAACGGGATACCTTTGCGCTGGCGGAAAAGGTGTTTGAAAAAAGCCAGGATATCCGCCGCACCGGCTCGGCGGCACTGGACCTGTGCCACGTGGCATGTGGTCGCCTCGACGGCTTTTTTGAGCTGATCCTCCGCCCGTGGGACTATGCGGCCGGCTCGGTCATTCTGACCGAAGCAGGCGGCGTGATCACCACGATGGAAAACACCGAACTGTCGCTGGTCAAGGACAGCTCGGTCTGCGCCGCCACCCCCTCCGCCCATGCGGAATTGCTGGAAATCTACCGCCATTACAATGAGGGGTAATTTTTTGTAAAAAAAAGAAACGCGCGTCCAAGTAAAGGCGAAAAACTTTACTTGGGCGCGCATTTTCTTTTTCAGGTATTGTCCCGATGTGCTTGCCGGCGGAACAGCAACCGCCATACCGCCTGCGATCGAAACGGGATAAAGGGGGAAAGATACCCCTCGCCGCCGATGGTTTTGGTGGTGGCGGCGGTTACGATCATAATCAGAAATCCCAGCGCAAAGCCCCACCATCCCAGCAAAGCACCGCCGATGGTCATCAGCAATCGGTAGAATTTAAAGGTATAGCCGAGTGGGAAGCTGGGCTGCGCAAAGGTGGCGACCGCCTGAAACGCCATCAACAGCAAAACACCCTCTCCGAACAGGTCGTTTTTGACCGCAAACTCCCCCAAAAGCAACGTGCCGAGTATGCCGAAGGCGCTGCCCATTGAGGATGGGGTATGCAAGGTGGCGAGCTTTACAGCATCCAACACCAGCTCCGCGATCATCAACTCCCAAAAAATCTTCCATCGATCGGGCGAAGGATGGATTTCGGCGGTATACCAGATGGGAATGAGGAATAAGGAAAGCAATAAAACGGCGGTGCGTATCCAGCGGAGAAAGGTGCCGACCGTCGGGCTGAAATAATATTCGTTGGTGTCCTGCGAAAAATCCGGCAATGCGGTCGGAAGCATACTGACGATGGGGGAGTTGTCCACGAACACCAAAATTTTTCCTTCGGCAACTGCTGCAGCGGCGCGGTCGGGGCGTTCGGTGTAGCGGAAGAGGGGAAACGGATTCCACCACCGCGGCCGGACCAACGCTTCGGAAAGCGATTCGTGCCCGAGGGTGAGCGTTTTCAGACGGATGCCGTCCAATCGCTGCAGCACGGCGTCGATATCTCGCTGCTTGGCAGTTCCCTCCAGCCAGCAGACCGCCACGTCGGTCTGCGAATTGTCCCCGATCACCTGATGATGCACGCGCAGCTTGTTGGAACGAAGCCGTCGTCTGACCAGCGCAAGGTTGGTTTTGATCGCTTCTCCGAAACCGTCGTGTGCCCCCAGCAGCACGCGGTCCTCCTCCGGCTCTTTCAGCGTTCGTGTGGGATACAACCGCAGATCGATGATGAGAAACGCCTCCAACCCGTCGATCAGCAACGCCGTTTGCCCTGCCAGCACCTGCTCGACGGCAAGCACGGGATCGCTCTGCGGCACGGCGGCGGTGTACGGGATATGCCGCACCGCGAAATCGGCGGCGGTCAACCCTTGCAGCTCCTGCGGCGTGAGGGAGAGAAAATGCGAGAACAACCGCTCCACCACCTCGTCCTTGGTCATGGCATCCACAAACCATGCGGTTGCCTCCCGTCCGCCGATCACCAACCTCCGCTCCTCCAGATCAAAGCTTTTGTCCGGCTGCAGCAGCTCCCGTGTCTGCGCCAGCGTCACCTGATATTCCACATAAACCGCCCCTTTCCATTCTCTACTTTTTCCGAAAGAACGGAAATTATACCGAAAATCCCCTTGCGGCGCTTTTGAGTTTATGGTATACTGAAAACAGAAAAGGAGGGTCGTCCGATGTCTGAACAAATGCCGTATATTCCCGATCAACAACCCACTGAATCCGCGCAACCGCTGCGCTATATGGACGGCGCCTCTGCGCCGCAGTACGCGGCGAACGCACCGCAGGAGCAACCGTATGCGCCGTACGGACCGTACGGCGCCGAGCCGTATCGGCAGCCGCGAACGCACAAGCTGCGCTGGCTGGCGACTCTCGGTATGATTTTGTCTATCGTCGGCCTGTCAGCGGCGGTTTTTTGGCCGCTGTGGTATCTTTGGTTATCCTGCTCGCTGGGCGGTTTGGTGTGTGCCATCATCGCCAAGGCCAAAAAAGTGCCGAGCGGAAAAGCCACCGCCGCGCTGGTGTGCGGCATCATCGGTCTGGTGCTGAATCTGATGATCGTGACGGCAACGGCCGATTCGTTGTTCCCGTCATCACCGGTTTTTCCGTACGATACGGAAGAGCACACCTATCAAATGTAAAAAAGGAGCCAATCCGTTTTGAATTCCGATCTCATTTTTCGTCAAAAACTGATGCAGCGGGTGTTCTCCCGTATGAACGACCAACAGCGCGAAGCGGTGTTCTGCGTGGAGGGTCCGTTGCTGATTCTTGCCGGCGCCGGCTCGGGTAAAACCACCGTCCTCATCAACCGCATCGCCAACCTGGTGCAGTTCGGTAAGGCGTATCACAGCCCCGAAATGCCGATACTGACCGATGCGCAACGGGAAGAATTGATTGCCTGCGCCGCCGGTACACAGACTCCCTCCGAGGAGCTGTTGTCCCTGCTGGCGGTGGATCCCTGCCCCGCGTGGCGCATTTTGGCCATCACCTTTACCAATAAGGCGGCAGGAGAACTGAAGGCGCGTCTGGTCTCCCGCCTTGGGCCGGAGGGAAACGACGTTACCGCCGGTACCTTCCACTCCTTTTGCGCCCGTATTTTGCGGCGCGAGGGAGAAAACCTCGGCTATTCGTCGCATTTCACCATTTACGATACCGACGACAGCCGCCGCTTGATGAAGGAAATTCTGAAGGCTCGCGGCATCGACGAAAAGACCCTCCCCGTCAAGACGGTGCTGGGGGAGATCAGCCGCGCAAAGGACAGCCTGCTGTCCCCCGAGGCGTACGCCGCGACGGTCAGCGTCGATCCCCGTCTGCGTAAGGTTTCCGATTGCTACGCGATTTATCAGGCGCGTCTGAAAGAGGCGGACGCGATGGACTTTGACGACCTGTTGTGCAAGACGGTGGAGCTGTTTACCACCCATCCCGAGGTGCTGCAGCGGTATCAAAACCGCTACGACTACCTGATGGTGGACGAGTATCAGGATACCAACCACGCCCAGTACCGCTTGGTCAGCCTGCTGGCTGCGCGCAGCGGTAACCTCTGCGTGGTGGGTGATGACGACCAGAGCATTTACCAGTTCCGCGGTGCGACCATCGAAAATATCTTGAATTTCGAGGACGAATTCGCCGGCTGCCGCACCATTCGTCTGGAGCAGAATTACCGCTCGACCGGTCGCATTCTGACCGCCGCCAACCACGTCATTGCGCAAAACAAAGGACGTAAGGGCAAGACCCTGTGGACCGCCAATCCCGAGGGTGAAAAGCTGGATATCGTCACCTTCGATAACGGCGATGAAGAGGCGAAATGGATCGCCGGACGCATTCTCGATAAGGTGGCGGCCGGCGCCCATCTGCGTGATTTTGCGGTGTTGTACCGCGCCAACGCGCAGTCCAACAGCATCGAAACCGCGCTGGTGCGCTCGGGT